>CALBLD010000369.1 GCA_937895775.1 uncultured Clostridia bacterium | reverse complement strand
GTTCGTCAAAAGATATTTCGGACTTCTGTCCGAAAATCTTACAAAAAAAGGCTTTGACGCGGACGAAGCAATCGGAACGATTATGAAAGGGCTTGGCGCAATGACCGCAAACGACGGAGCCGTAACAAACAGCGCACTTTTCGAATCGGTGGTCAGGACAGCGTACAAAGACGATGCCGACAGTTTTATATCGGCACTGCTTGACTTTTATGCCACAGATTTCGACAGAGCAAAGGACGTTGCCGATGCCGCCATGATAAAAGCAAACAGAGTCGCCGAAAGGATCGGGGCACTCCGCGGCAGAGGGATAAAAACCGTCCTTGCGACAAACCCGGTCTTTCCGAGAATCGCGCTTGACGTGCGCCTTTCATGGATCGGACTTACCGACGGTGACTTTGAACACATAACCGACTACGGAAACAGCAGTTTCTGCAAGCCGAACATCGGTTATTACCGCGAAATCCTTTCTGCGGTCGGCAAAGAACCGCAGAATTGCATAATGATCGGAAACAACGTCCGCGAAGACATGGCGGCGGCAGAACTCGGGATAAAGTGCTTTCTCGTCACAGATTTTCCCGAAAATCCGGACGGCGTCGATATCGGTGCATACACTCACTGCAGCGTTGACGAAATGTTCGGTATCCTGAAATAGAGCGCGAGGTGCGGAAAATGGCAAGCAGAAAAAATCACACATATATATTACAAATGGTCAACATCGCTCTTTTTGCGGCAATAATTACAGTATGCAGTCAGATAACGGTAAAACTGCCGACAGCAGTTCCGGTAACCCTCCAGACCGCAGGCGTGTGCATGGCTGCCGCACTGCTCGGTCCGCTCGGCGGAACGGCATCGGTTGCGGTATACATAATGCTCGGTGCCTTCGGACTTCCGGTCTTTTCCGGTTTTTCGGGGGGAATCGGACACATATACGGACCGACAGGCGGATTTATCATGGGTTTTCTTCCCGCCGCGTTTGTGACAGGGCTTATAGTCAGAAGATACGGAAACAGGCTCATATCTGATCCCCGCCATGATCTCGGGAGTTGCCGTCTGCTATCTTACCGGATGTCTGTGGTATGCCGTGACGACCGGTGTCTCTCTCAAAGCAACCTTCCTTGCATGTGTATTTCCATTTATACTCCCCGACTCCGTAAAGATCGTTCTCTCCGCGCTTGTCTGCCGCAGACTCGCAAAACACATCAAAAAGAGCTGAAAAATCCCCGTTACCGACCGTAACGGGGTTTTTACTGTTTTTATCCGACAAGTGACGAGATCGCATCCGCACAGTTGAAAAGTCCGCTCACCGCCATTATCACGCAGACCGCCTTTCTGATCTTTGCGCCGTCCATTTTATCGAAAATGCGGCTTCCGACAAGCACACCTGCCGCAACGCCGACAAGTCCGACCGCAAAAAAGACAAATGTATTCGCGCCCGCAAATCCGGCAGACAACTTCACTCCCACCGAATATATATTTGACAGAGCGAAATACGCCTGTATTGTTGCCATATATGTTTTGGGGTCCTTTTCCGATTCCATATAATACACAACGACCGGAGGTCCGCCCATCGAAAAAAGTCCGCCGAGTATCCCGGACAGCACGCCCGCGATCAATCCGGCGGAACGTGTGGCTCTTATATGTATCCTGTCGGCGAAGAAAAGAAAATACATACTGAGCAGTACAAGCACCGCGCCGAGCATAAGCTTCACAATTGCGTCGGCACCGGTCTTTATCAGATTTACCGCAACATAGGTCGAAACGGCGCATCCGACAAGCGGAAATATCAGATTTTTCAGGTCAACCGACCGAAAAAGCCGGACGGCTACCGAAAGCGACATCGAAAGCGCAAGCATTGTACTCAGAATATTTGCCTCGCCGTAGGTTCCCATTATATAAGGAAGAAAAGTTATTGCGAATATTCCGAAACCGAAGCCCGAAACGCGCTGAATAAAGCTCGCGCAGAATGATATGAGTATCACAAGCAGAGTCTGCCATACGGGATTCAACCTCACATACCTTCTTTCGTTAACCGAGCGGATTTACGGTAAGCTTTATGAGCAGATCCGGATCGTCCGGAACATTGCCGTCAAGTGCCGCCCTGTTACGGTGTATTTCACCGCATTTCAGACATTTGTGTATGATTATAAATCCCTTTCTCGGGTCGGTGATTACCGAGATCGGTTCCATCATGCCGCGACATTCATTTGCCCTGTCGCCCGGCATCACATCGACATGAAGCGACCACAGGCAGTACGGGCAATGATTGCGGGAAGTCTTTACAAGTGCGGGCACTTCCCTGCCGCAGTTGAGACAGACGAATCCGTCATCCTTTTTCTGAAATCTTTTTGTTTCCATAATACAGTGGTTATCCGCTCCCGTCAAAAAAATAAAAATACGATTTTTATGTATATGCGCAGAAATATTGCACAGACTTCTGTCAGAGCAACCGTGCGAAAACGGTCGTCTTTGCGGAGGCGGCAATCTGCCGCGCCGCGCACAACATCTTGTTTGGCACAACGAGCCGAAAGGAACAAACCATGCTTAAAAACAGATTTTCACGCATATGTGTTTTTGTTGCCGCGCTCTCGCTTCTGACAGCGTTTGCAATGCCTGTTTTTGCCGATACCGACAACACTCCGCACATTCCGGCGGGACTTGAAAGCACCCTCGGCGATCTCGACGGCGACGGCTGGATAGAAGACAACGACGACGGCACCGACGACAGTCTGATGAGTTATGCCGACATCGACGGACAGGACATTATAATGCTCTCGGGCAGTTCTCCCCTTTCGGGAACAGAGACAACACCCGGTTCATCGGCGACCTCAGATATAACGACCCCCGGCGGCGAAAGCAGTTCAATACCCGAAAGTTCAGCCGGTCCGACGACCGGCATGCCCGCCACCACGCGACCGCTCACCTCGAACGCGCCGGTAACAACCGGTACAGACAACGGCGAGGACGGCGGCTTCAACTGGGTAGGACTTATCGTCGGACTGCTCATAGCGGCGGCAGTGATACTGCTCGTCATCCTTCTCATCCCGAAAAAGCAGAACGACGAAACGAACAAATAAAGCATATGCAAACCGGAAAAAGGCGGGTGGACACACCCGCCCGATTTTTTCGTCTGCCGCTTTGCCGCATCGGTTCAGTCCTCCGACGGATTTGCATCCGAACCGTATCTCTCCATAAGCCGTTTGTTGAATTCCTCGGCGGTATTGTAACCCATCTTTTTCTGTCGGTGATTCATTGCTGCAATTTCAAGAATAATCGCAAGATTTCTGCCCGGTCTTACCGGGATCGTTATTTTCGGAACCATAATCCCGAGGATTTCCTCACATTCGGTCTCAAGTCCGAAGCGGTCGTAATTCTTTTCGCTGTCCCACGGCTCAAGAGCGACAACAAGATCGATCTTTTCGGTCATCTTGACCGCTCCCATACCGAAAATGCGTCTGACATCGACGATTCCGATACCGCGCAGTTCTATGTAGTGCCTTATCAGCTCGGGTGCCGAGCCGACAAGCGTCTTTGCCGATACTTTTTTTATCTCGACCGCATCGTCGGCTATAAGGCGGTGACCTCTTTTTACAAGCTCGATTGCGGTCTCGCTTTTTCCGATCCCGCTGTCGCCGGTCAGCATGACTCCCTCACCGTAAATCTCGACGAAAACTCCGTGGGTCGTGATTCTCGGTGCAAGCGACACGCTCAGCGATGCTATAAGTGCCGCCATGAATTCGGATGTGGAAAGCGACGAACGCAGAAGCGGTATGTCGTATCTGACAGCCGAACTTATGAACCAGTCGTCAACCGGAAGATTTCGTGTAATTACTATTGCGGCGGGCGAATGTTCCATGAACTGTGAAACGCTCGCGCAGTATCTGTCCTCCGGAAGGCTTTGCAGATAAAGGCTTTCGACGTTTCCGATTATCTCAATGCGTCTCGGTTCGAAATGATCGAAAAATCCCGCAAGACAGAGTCCCGGACGGTTTACGTCCATACAGTCGATACGGACATCGCGGTCGGGCATATGCAGAATCTGAAGATTGAACTCGGTAATAAGGTCCCCGAGCGGGACCGAATAAAGATCGGACATAACATTTCATCCTTCCGTTTGATACAAAAACGCAGATTAACGGTCATTGCTGCCTATATGATAATGTTTTTTTGCGCATTTGTCAAGATTATCTCAAAAAAATTTGAAATTGCACTTGACAAGCGAAACTATTTGTGATATACTTATGAAGCTTTACGAGCAGATCCCGAAATTGAGGGCCATTAGCTCAGTTGGTCAGAGCTACCGGCTCATAACCGGTTGGTCCGG
>CALBLD010000368.1 GCA_937895775.1 uncultured Clostridia bacterium | reverse complement strand
TGACCGTTTCCCACACTTTCACCTCCGGGTGTAGTTTTTCGACAGCGCACCAAGCGGCATATACCAAACCTTTCTACCCATTGTTAGTGTTCCTTTATCCCATAAGTATTGCAAAACTCCTGCACCATCAAGGTTAATTCCTCGTTTGCTTCTTCAATCATATCGGGGTGCATATCATATTTTTGCAGCAAATAGAAGATAGGCGTATAAAAGCGTAGTGCAATAATATGTGGATTTTCATTCTTGATGATTTTAGCTTGTATTAAATCAGAAAATATCTTTTCTTCGTGTCTTACTGCACCATTTATAAATAAATCCTCAAACAGCTCATTTAACTCTGGATCATGATAGCGTTCTATCATCAACATTTTTCTGAATTTAGAAGCAACGTCATCCTGCCAATAAAACATAAACAGGTTGAGTGCGATATCAATAATCGTTTTCGTATTCGCGGTCTGATAACTGATTTCAGCCTCGGATGTGTCCGGCAAATGCAAATTAGTTCTGATCTGTTCCATCCTTTCGGAAAAAACTTCTACGCAAGAATCAAAAATTGCTTGTTTGCTCTTGTAATGCTTATACAATGACGGAGCTTTAATACCTACTGCGTCTGCGATATCTCCGACATAAACAGCACTATATCCTTTTTCCGAAAACAGAGTCAGAGCTTCTTTTAATATTTTTTCTTTTGTGTCCATAAGTGCCTACTTGGCTAACTGTAATTAGCTATTTATATTATAAGCTAATTTTGATTAGCTGTCAAGACGTTTTTGCAAATCACTTTTGTTCCGCATCAAAAAAATATCTGTTGAAAAACGTCGGATTTATGGTATAATGACAACTAAACCGATCACAGAAAATATAAACAGCCGCAGATTGTTTCTGTCGGAAACGTAGGTCGCCGGAATAAAATGAGAACTGTAACAGACGAAAATCTGATATATGAAATTCTTTCGGTAGTTGAAGAAATACCGGAAGGGAAGGTGGCTACATACGGTCAGATCGCTCGTCTGATCGGGAGGGATAAAAACGCCCGATTGATCGGGACTGTTCTGAGTCGCTCGGCGCATTACGGGCAATATCCCTGTCATCGAGTGGTGAACCATGCAGGCAGACTTGTTCCCGGATGGTGGGAACAGGCGGAGCTGCTAAGCCATGAGGGCGTTTTGCTGAAAGAGAACGGTCATGTTGACCTGAAAAAATACCGATGGAACATTTGAAGAAACAACAGATATTCAGACATGAAAAATGCGTAAGCCGGAGCCACGGCTTACGCATTTTTCAACTTTTATTTATCGGTTCTTACGGAGCCAAGATAGCTTTGATCGTCCACAGGCTCAAGCCATTCGGTTTTGGTATCTTCTCCCGGCACTTCGATCGCAAGATGAGAAAACCACTCATTTTCCGCGGCACCGTGCCAGTGTTTGACCCCTGCCGGAATGTTGACAACCGTCCCGGGAGTCATTTCTATCGGTTCTTTACCCCATTCGCGGTAGAAGCCGCGGCCGCCCACACAGATGAGGATCTGTCCGCCTCCGTTTTTAGCATGGTGTATATGCCAATTGTTACGGCAGGATGGTTCAAATGTTACATTGAAAATCGGAAGCTGTTCGCGGGAAACATGGGCAAGATAGCTTTGTCCGATGAAATACTTCGAAAAGGCATTGTTCGGGTCTCCGACAGGGAAGAAGATGCTGCTTTGATAATTATCCTTGTCTGTATCTGCGATGCAGGCGTCATTCCATACTTCTTTCGCAAGTCGGAAAACAGCCCATGCCTTCGGCCAGCCGACATACATGCCAACATGGGTAACGATTGCGGTAATCTCTTCTTTTGTCACTCCGTGAGACTTTGCATTTTTCAAATGGTATATCAGTGATGTGTCGGTGATGCCGGATGACATCAGGGCAACAACCGTGATTATACACTTGGTTTTTACGTCGGTTGCACTGTTATTCCAGACCTCTCCGAAAAGCACATCGTCGTTGAGATGAGCAAACATCGGAGCAAATTCACCGAGCTGTTCACGACCTGCCGTCTGAACTATTTTTTCTTTCATTTAGTACCACACTCCTTCTTGCATTGATTATAACACTTTGCGCATAAAATTACAAATATCAATATCTAATAGCATGATATGATTCTAAAGAATATCATTTGTGCAAACAAATAAGAGCAAATCGGTATATCCGAGACGGTATTTACCTGAATATACCATTCAAAATATCCGGTAATATGATCATTTGTGCGTTTTTTAGTACAATAAAAAGAATAAAATAATGTCAGAAAACATAATATGGTCAAAAAAGAAAGGATGAAAAGAAAATATGAAAAAGATTATGGATTTTGACAAGCTGTTCGGAGAAAACGGGGAACAAATGACAATCTTCAGCAAAAACTTTTGTGTCGGTGATTACAGCATCGGTTTTAATCCGAAACGAGCAAAACCGGATAAGAAAATATCGATTGCGGAAATGAATGATATAAAACTTGTTTATGCGTGCGGTCGCTCTGACAATTATAATGTCGAAAACGATTTTTTATCTTTCAATAACAGTGACGACAGCAGTGCCGACGGAAAACACAGATTTTTTACATCGGTGAGCGCGTTTCTGTTTGCACTGCTTGCGATAGTTGCGATTTCGATACTTCTCTGACTTCAGTGTTTATCGGCAAGTCCGCTCAGAGCAGCCCCTATGACGGTTCCGAATCTTGCCTTATCGGGTATAATGAAATTCAGATCAAACAAATCGTTCATGGAAGCAAAAATGGTTTTGGCTTGCGGGATACTGGTCATGTTTCCGGTAAGAACGATGTTCTTTGTTTTATAGCTTCTTGCCGCAAAAACCGACATCATTGCCACTGTTTCGAATATCATGTTTATGACTCCGAGAGCAAGATCGGACTTTGATGCAACATCGCTGATTTTGCCGAAATTCGATGCCGTCAGATCGGGGGCAATGTCGGGATGAACGTCGGTTTTTGTAATGTCGCTTACTCTGAGATCAACCTTAGACAAATCGCCGTCAAGAGCCATCTCCTTGATATGTTCGATATTTCTGACGCCTATG
>CALBLD010000367.1 GCA_937895775.1 uncultured Clostridia bacterium | reverse complement strand
TTAAAAAAAATATCCGCGACCCCGCCATATATCGAATCGTTCACGCACATCACCACAGACAGGGTGACAAATGGTGCATATATCCGATGTACGATTTTGCACATCCGATACAGGATGCCCTTGAAGGCATAACATATTCGCTTTGCTCGCTTGAATTTGAAAATCACAGACCTCTTTACGACTGGGTTATCGAAAATTGCTTTAAAGGCACCAAACGTCCTATACAGCGCGAGTTTGCACGTCTTAATGTGACTTATACTGTAATGAGTAAACGGTATCTCCGCAAGCTTGTAGAGACCGGAATAGCCGACGGTTGGGATGATCCGCGTCTCCCGACTTTGTGCGCTCTGCGCAGAAGAGGATATACGCCTTCCGCAATTTTTGAATTTATTCGCCGTGCGGGAATTGCAAAAAATGACAGTCTTGTTGATATCGAGCTTCTCGAAGCATGTGCCCGTGACGAGCTTAACACCGGTGCGCCGAGACGAATCTGCGTATTTGACCCCGTGAAAGTAATAATCGATAATTATCCGGCAGATAAAGTCGAATACTTCCCTGTTTCGAACAACCCAACTGTTGAAGATTCGGGTACACGTGATCTGCCTTTTACAAAAAATATATATATTGACCGCTCCGATTTTGCGGAGCTTCCCCCGCCCAAATTTTTCAGACTCAAACCTGATGGTGAGGTCAGACTGATGGGTGCCTATATAATAAAGTGCGGCGATATTGTCAAGGACGACGACGGCAATGTTGTTGAGATACATTGTACTGCCGACCTTGCTGTCGGAAACGGCAATCCTACCGATCGTAAGATAAAAGGAACAATTCATTGGGTTTCCGCCGACTACTGCGAAGATATCAATGTTACTCTTTATGACAAGTTGTTCACTATTTCCGATCTGAACAATATGCCCGAGGGGACGGAATACAACGATTATCTGAACCCGGATTCCGTCAAAAAGCTGACAGGATGCAAAGCAGAACTTGCACTCGGAGACGCAGCAATCGGCGACCGCTTCCAATTTGTTCGTATGGGGTACTTTGTTAAGGATACAAAATATGCGAACACCTATAACAGAATTGTAACTCTTAAAGACAGCTTTGCAAAAAAATAAAAAACTGTGCCCTCGGGATTTAATAATTCCCGAGGGCATTTTCTGTTAAAGCTGTTTGAACAGCGTATTTGCATATTTACTTATGTCGGAGCAGAAATACGCAACTATAATTATTTCAAGGGCTTTACACAGACGTTCTTTAGCTCCCGTGAAAGGCTCTGAGTAGTTATCTGTTATTTCTGATATTACCGATTTTAACTGAGAGTCCGTTTCGTATCCGTTTTCCGAGAACGTATCATATATTCTGCAAATATAATCGAAAAGAATCGATTCGGGTATGATGTCATCGCTTATGTCATCAATCTTACCGTTTATATAATGCAGCAATTCGTCGATGTTTTCAAGAAGCATACAGCTCCTCAGCATGTTGATTATAAGAATACGAGCCATCTGATCCTTTGAATATTTTTTGTTCGTAGTGGTACCGATCCAACCTCGTTTTACCCAGTTCTGCAAAGTGGATCCGTCAACGCCCGAAACTTCTCTTATTTGAGTGAGCATTACGCCATTTGAAATGAAAAAGACTTTGTCGAGAAACACCATACCGGTCACATTTCCCATATCTGCTTTGTTTTTTATCGTTCCCGGAATAAGTCCGGAATCAATCCTCAATTTCATACTTTCACCTGTTTAATATCTGTTATAATATATTACCTGTATTATAGCACACATTCATCTGATTGTCAAGACCTTTTAGTCAACAACAATGAATGTTTATTGACAAAAAAGAATGTTTGTGATAGAATATCGAAAAAGGAGATGATCGCTTATGTTCGGAATGAAAGTTGTAAATGAAGCTTTAAGGAAAGAAATAGACGAAGTTTCAAACTTACTTCGGTTGCAAGGAAAAGATGAACTGTTATCCCAATACTTTGGATACAACCGTAAAAATACTCGCTGATGGCTCAGCATATGTTATTACCGGGGATATACATGCGATGTGGCTCAGAGACAGTGCCGCACAGGTGCATCATTATTTACCGCTTGCAAAAAAATGTCCTGATCTTGCAGAGCTTATTGCTTCAATGATAAGAAGATATGCACTTTATGTTAATATTGACCCTTATGCAAATGCATTCAACGAAAACGGTGATAATAATTTTTGCGGTCACTATGATGACATAACGGACAGGTCTCCGTGGGTTTTTGAAAGAAAATACGAGGTTGACTCCTTATGTTCGGTCATAAATATATCATATCTTTTGTGGAAGGAGACAGGTATTGTTTCACACTTCACAGCCGAGTTGAAAAAAGCATTTGAAATTATTGTTGACCTTTGGAAAACGGAACAGTATCATTCGGAAAAATCTACTTATAAATTTGAACGACCAAATCCATGGAAACCGACAGATACGCTTATAAACAACGGTAAAGGTTCACCTGTTGCATATACGGGGATGACATGGTCCGGATTCCGTCCTTCCGATGATGCATGCACTTATCATTATCTTATTCCGTCGGAGATGTTTGCCGTTGTTGTTTTGAAGCAGTTGGCATCTGTGTTTGAAATTATATATAATGACCCCCATAATGCTGCTGTTTGCAATAGTCTTTCGAATGAGATTGATAACGGAATTAAAAAATACGGAATAATTCACCACCCGGAATTCGGAGAAATGTACGCCTATGAGGTTGACGGTCTCGGCAACTATCTGCTCATGGATGACGCAAATGTACCGTCGCTTTTGTCAATGCCCTATATAGGTTATTGTGATGCCGATGATCGGATATATCAAAATACCAGGCGTTTTGTTCTTTCGGAAAATAATCCTTTCTATTACACGGGATCATGTTTGAGAGGAATCGGTTCACCACATACAGAAAAGGGCTTTGTCTGGCCTATTTCTTTGGTAATACAGGCATTGACATCAAATAATGCCGAGGAAATTGAAACGGTAATTTCAATGCTAAAATCAACACACGCTGATACACTGTGTATGCATGAATCAATTAACGCAAATAATCAATATGAGTACACACGCAGCTGGTTTGCATGGGCAAATTCGCTGTTTTCGGAGCTGATTCTGAAGTATGTCGGAAAAGGATAAGTAAAAAATATCTGCCACATTTAGTGGCAGATATTTTTTACACCTGTACGCTGTAGTTCGGAGCTTCTTTTGTAATATTTATATCATGAGGATGTGACTCACGCAAGCCTCCGGCT
>CALBLD010000366.1 GCA_937895775.1 uncultured Clostridia bacterium | reverse complement strand
ACAATTCAGTCGGCAATGGCGGGTGTAAAACGAATCGACGCTTTTCTTGCCGGATCGGAGCGCGCACTCCCGCCCGAACGTGAAAAAGCCGCACGCGGCGACATTCTGCTGTCGCATGTAACCTTCGGATACGGCGAAAAGCCGGTACTCTGCGACTTTTCGATGACAGTAAAGGAAGGCGAGCAGGTAACGCTTGTCGGCAGAACGGGCGCAGGCAAAAGCACGGTGTTCCGTCTGCTGCTCGGTCTTTACAAGCCGGAATCGGGCAGAATCACCATCGGCGGAATTGATGTTTCAAAGATTACCGACAGCGAACGCCGCCCGTGCATCGGCTGTGTGGAACAGCATTTTTCACGTGTGCCGGGAACCGTTTACGAGCAGATCACGCTCGGAGATCCGCGGATAACCGCGGAAATGGCTGAAAAAGCAGCAAAACTCGCAGGAATTGATGATGCCATCCGCACTCTTCCGGACGGTTATGCCACCTTATGCACAGACGGAATGTTTTCGCAGGGCGAATGGCAGCTTTTATCGATCGCACGTGCCGCGGCGGCAGATCCGGCGATACTTCTCCTTGACGAGATAACCGCAAACCTTGATGCGGAAACCGAAGCACGGGTACTGGAGGCACTCCGCCGTGCCTGCAAGGGACGCACGGTGCTTTCGATCTCCCACCGCATATACGAAAGCCTCGGAGGGCGGACCGTCGGAATCGGAACGGATAACGGCAAAATACAGACGTAAAAAACAGTATAAAAAACGGTCTGCGCAAAAAATCGCGCAGACCGTTTTTTGTTTTGTATCAGCCCTGCTTTACAAGCTGACGGATATAATGCCGCTCACGGAGCGATATTTTTCTGTCTGTGCTTACGACGCAAAGGCAAAGCATAATTACATCGTCCCGAAGTTCCTCGTCCGCAAGCGACAGCAGTCCGATCATATCCTGTGTATACTGTCTGACGGCGTTTCTGCCGTCGCGGTCGGCACGGAAGGACTTTCTGACGCTTTCGTAATCGAAATCGTTTCCGAACACATGCAGAAGTGCCGGATAAATGAGCAGATATTCCTGCTCGTTTATGCGTCCGTCCGCCGTCACCGCGCCGAGTATAAAGCCCGCCAGAGTATGCACGGGGTCAACACCGGGTATGTTCAGCCGATCGAGTCCGGCAAGCACGCTGACCGCCTTTCCGGCAAGTAGCACACTGCGTTCGGGTGTCGAAAGATTTTCATATTCCTTACACAACTTTAAAAAGTCAAACATTTTTTGTCTCCTTTATTTTATCCGCACATCAGAGCGGAAGATCCTTCTTTGTAAACCGTACCGAACCGACGATATAACCGACAAGTCCCATCACCGCAAGAATCGCAAACTTCCAAAGGAAGGTTTCGGTGCCGTCCATTATGGATATTACGTCGAAGAAGGAGATGATCGTCGCATAGTTGAAGTAATTCAGGCTGTCAAGACGCACGACCGAAGGAATTACCGGGCTTCCGAACAGTCCGAGCATGGCTGCAACCAGTGCGAATATGCTGAGTCCGCCGCCTATTGCCATCGAACGTTTACTGCGGTCGAACCAGCAGGACGTAAAGAAGCAGAGTCCGGAAAGCGCAAACAGCACAAGGAATGCGCCGACATTGAGCAGAAGTAGCTTGCCGTAGGTCAGATCGACGTCCTCGGATACGATCGACAGACAGACGCAACCGGTCGCCGTCGTCAGGCAGAACATTGCAAACAGCGATCCGATAAGATAGACTGCCTGTGTAAATACTACCGTACTGCGCTTGGTGGAGGTGGAGAGCACATATGCCATCGAGCCGCTGTCCACCTGTCCCGAGATCAGGTTGTTGGAAACCATTATCATATAGATGATCGGCAGAAGCAGACCCGCGAGTTTGTAGAAGATCGAGCCGACGATAAGTGTATACAGATCGGCTTTCCCGACTTCCTCAAGTGCGTCCGAAACCTCCTGCGGGAGCGCGGACAGCAGACTGCCGGTCACATCGTCCGTAAGCTCTTTGGTCTTATCCTCAACCGCCTTCTTATATGCGGCATCGTCGGCAAATTCGCCGTTTGCCCGCCGCTCTTCAAGCAGTTCCATCTCATAGGAGAAGCGGTTGCCGTAGGTGATCGCTGTTGTGTTTGCAAGATGTTTGATCGAATCATAGGTATAACCGAAGCTGTTGTACTTCTCCATGGTCACGCCGAAGGAAGACAGATTGCTTACGATCTTTTCGACATTGGATGCCTCGGTCATATTGCCCGCAAGGAACATTGCGGTGCAGTCCTCGGCACGTGCGGAGCGGTATTTGCTTCTTTCACTGCCGTCAAGATAAGCGTCAACATCGCCCGTCTGTATGTGTCCGATAACTGACATATAATCGTACTCATCCGGAGCCTTCTTTTCATGCACAAGGTAGAAGGAATCATTGAACATTCCGTTCGGGTTGAGCGTATACATTACGACGCCGAGCATTTCCTTCGCCTCGTCCGATTCACGCGTATATGCGGGATCGACTGCGACTGCTTTTGCATACACATACTCCTGAAGATCTTCCACAGCGGTCGAATATGCAAGCTTCACGCCGTTTTCCGCCGTGGCGGGACTTGCGTCCGCCCATTTCTTCATTGCGGCGGCATACTCCTCCGCCGACCCGAAAGCGGACATGTCCGGCTTCTGTGCCTGCCATTCATCGACCGCTTTTTCAAGGCTCTTTCCCGCCTCGGTCTTCATTTCGGGCTTGGCACTCTGCCACTGCTTCATTGCCGCCGCGTACTGCTCGGGATCGGTGATCTGTGCCTGATCGGGCATAGCCGACAGCCATGTCAGATAGGAGAGCGTATCGGTTGCGTTCTTTGCAAACAGTCGGTCAAATTCGGACAGACCGTCTGTTGCGTTTACGTAGTAGTTTACCGCACGCAGCTCAAGGCTCGCGTCTATTTCCTTGACAATAATGGTGTCCTGTATTGAGTTCTTGACCTCGCCGATACTTCCGTTACCCGAGATCAGCATTACGCAGGCAAGCATGAAGCAGACAGCAAAGGTAATTATGCTCCACATCGTTCCGTTTGCCTTGCAGGACTGCTTGAAAAGTGCTTTACTGAACATGGCTTTCATTCTCCTTTTTAGCAAAAAGTATTTTTTTGAAGTGCATTTCCAATGTATACGGCAGTTCGGATATAAACTTCACGTCATAGTTTTTCAGCGAACCGAGAAGTTCTGCCGTTTCGTTTGATGGAATGCGTATGGTCGCCTGATTGTACTGCGGCTGGCGGCGGATGA
>CALBLD010000365.1 GCA_937895775.1 uncultured Clostridia bacterium | reverse complement strand
TTTATCGGATGAATCAAATACATGTATCATTTTTTCGGTAAGCCAAAAACTCCCGATAACTGCAAAAGCGATTTTTTTATCTTTGCTCATTGTTCACATATATACCTTCCCTGTCTTCATTCCGGGATACTCTTTATCTTACTTTTATACAATCTTGAGAAAAAGAACAAACTTACGCACAATGAAATAACTTCGGCTATCGGGAATGCATACCAGACAGCACTGACATCATTGGTCTTTGACAGCAAGAACGCAACCGGTATAAGTACGACCAATTGTCTGGCTATCGAAACGTACATTGAAAACAGTCCTTTACCGAGTGCCTGAAAAACTGATCCGATTACTATACAGATTCCGGCAAAAATAAAGCAAAGACTTATCGTCCGCAGTGCCGGTATTCCGACAGAAATCAGTGCGGCATATTTTTCATCATCATGTGCAAACAGCTCTATAAGTTGTCTCGGGAAAAGTTGAAATATTAAAAGACCGAAAATCATGATAGTCAATGCGATAAGCACGGCATATTTAATTGCTTCGGTCATGCGGTTTCTTTTTTTGGCACCGAAATTGTATGCCACGACCGGAATAAGCCCATTATTCAAGCCGAACACAGGCATGAACACAAATGACTGCAATTTAAAATATATTCCGAATACGCCGTTTGCCGTTTCAAGCGGATCGATTGATTTCAGAATCAGATTCAAGGCAAAATTCATTACAGATCCTATGGCAACCATAATTACAGACGGAATACCTATACTGTATATACTTCCGATTATTTTGAAATCAGGCACGAAGCAATTAGATGTAAGTTTCACCTCGTGATTTTTTAATGAATTCAACACAACAGCAAGTATTGCCGAAGAAAATTGCCCTATGACAGTTGCCAATGCCGCTCCGGCAACGCCCATTTTCGGAAACGGTCCAAGACCGAAGATGAGACAGGGATCAAGTATAATATTTACTATGGCACCAAGTCCCTGTGTAAACATTGTATATATTGTCTTCCCTGTTGATTGCATAAGCCTTTCGAATGTGATTTCAATAAATATACCGATTGATCCGATACAGCATATGCGCAGATATTTTACACCCATTTCTCTGATAACCGGGATATCCGATATAAGATTAAAATATCCGTCAGATAAAAATATCCCGAATAACATAGTAATGAAAAATCCGAAAAAACCAAGTAATATACCATTCCCGGCAACATGATTTGCCTTTTCGTTATTGCGTTCCCCAAGTGATCTTGACAGCAGTGCATTGATTCCAACCCCTGTTCCGGTTGCAATTCCTATCATCAGGTTCTGAGCAGCAAAGGCATCCGATACGGCAGTCAACGCGTCTGTTGACAGTTTTGAGACAAAGTATGTATCAACAACATTATAAAATGCCTGTACAAGCATGGAAACCATCATCGGAAGTGACATTGATATCAACAGTACAAAAACATTTTTTGTACCCATTTTATTTTCGGTTTGTATTAAGGAGTTCATATTATACCTTTCTTTTCAAATAACCCTTGTATTTTACCACAAAAGAAGCAAATAATCAACAGTGTGATAAAAGAATAATTGATTTTTACAATTTTTTTTCAAAAAAGTCTTTATTTTTTTCCTTTAATAGTGTATAATAATCCCGTAATCGAATTACAAGACAAAAGGAGACGAACAAAATGTTAGTCAATGCAAAAGAAATGCTTACAAAAGCCAAAGAAGGACACTATGCGGTTGGTCAGTTCAACATAAACAACCTTGAATGGACAAAAGCAATTCTTCTTACTGCTCAGGAGCTTAACAGCCCTGTTATTCTCGGAGTATCCGAAGGAGCAGGAAAATATATGACCGGGTTTGATACGGTTGCGGCAATGGTTCGTGCCATGGATAAGAGCCTCGGTATAACTGTTCCTGTTGCACTGCATCTCGATCACGGAACATACGAAGGCTGCTATAAATGTGTTAAAGCCGGATTTACATCCATCATGTTTGACGGATCACATTATCCGATAGATGAAAATGTTCAGAAGACAACCGAGCTTGTTCACGTTGCAAATGCTCTCGGACTTTCTATTGAAGCTGAGGTCGGCTCAATCGGAGGCGAAGAGGACGGAGTCATCGGAATGGGCGAATGTGCTGACCCGAACGAATGTAAAATGATTGCCGATCTCGGCGTCACGATGCTTGCCGCCGGTATAGGTAATATACACGGCAAATACCCGGCAAACTGGCCCGGTCTTTCGTTTGAAACACTTGCCGCAGTATCCGAGAAGGTCGGAAATATGCCGCTCGTTCTTCACGGAGGAACAGGCATCCCCGAAGATATGATTAAAAAAGCAATTTCACTTGGCGTCTCCAAGATCAATGTTAATACAGAGTGTCAGTTGACATTCGCCGCTGCAACAAGAAAATATATCGAAGCCGGAAAAGATCTTGAGGGCAAAGGATTTGACCCGAGAAAGCTTCTTGCTCCCGGTGTAGAGGCTATTAAAGAGACAGTCAGAGAAAAGATTGCTCTCTTCGGTTCGGCGAACAAAGCTTAATCTACAACCCTGTATACAAAAACGCAGACCGCACAACGATGGCGGTCTGCGTTTTTTGTATATCGATAATTATACTACATCCTGCGCATTTTTGTTCTCATACACTATGTCTGATTTGTTTTTGCTGTCCGAAAAGCGTTTTTCCGGATCAATTCCGGTCAAACAGAGAAAATCCTCAAAATCTATAACAGCAATATTATTCCCGTTGTTGTTTTTTTCAATTACATGCGCCAGACGCGGACACTTCTTTGGTGTACCATCTGCCTTGATCAATTCATATTTTACGAATATGTCACAAGTATCTGACGAACAATCATATTTTCCGCCCAGTGTTGATATTTGTTCGGCGATAGAAAGCATCTGAGAAAAATGCCGCTCCTCATAATTAACCGAAAAACATACCCGTTTACCATAGAGCGTCAAAGCGTCATTATCAGACGGGACAAGGCTGTTACAGAAGCGCAGGAAGTATCTGTAATTTGCCGAGTATTTTCTCATCTGATTGCTTTTGCCCATTTTTTTTTTCTTGTTTTTTTGATTTTTTTCTTCTTTTCCCGGATTATTAACCCATCTGAATTCACCGTTTTTCATCTCACCGACAGATCGCGGGTAATCATGAACAAGTTCGATGACGGTTTTATTTGTTATATTGCAAAGATTTCGGAGAACTTCCATTGTCATGAATGCATCATCATCACTTTTATGTACATCCTGCGATTCGGGTATGCCGTATTTTTCGCATATACCGACAAGCGACGGCTGATTTTTTGTACTATCATATCCCATGTACATTTGCTGCACATCATAAAAGGTGTAATCAATGTGCGGAAGTTCATATCTGATACATTCATCTCTGATATATCGTGCATCATTATTTGCGGAAAAGCCAAAAATCATGGCATCCGGATCTGTCAGAAGCGCATCAATTTCATCATAAAACATCGGAAAATGCGATGCATGCCTGAATTCGCTTTTAGTATATGCAAGTTTTATGTCCGGACCCAGATTGAACTTTGAATCCGGATTGATTATCATATCGTATTTTTCTTCCAAATCAAAATTTTCATTTGTGATAACATATCCGAAAGAGCATATTTTTCCTTTGCCTTGGTAACAATTTGCACATTCAATATCAAAAAAAACATACTTCATAAACTGTAAACATCCTTAGTAAAAACAAATATTTCGGCAAGTGAATCAATATGCCACATCGACATCCTTATAATAAGCTTTAATAATGGCTATATATCCGACATTATCATTTGCAAGAGCTTTTGCACCAAGCAGGCTGAATCCGATTCCGCACCCGTCTCCAAAACCTTCAAAAATAAAATTTCCGAAAACGTTTCCGTCAGCACCGTCAGAAATCTTCACGGAAAAATTGGCAGAAGGAAAGTAAGGACTGAAAAAATCGTGAATATTTTCGGCACCCTCAACAACCAAAATGTTGCCGAGAATATCGGTTAACGTAAGAGTTGATACATATGCCGATCCGTCTTCACCTTTTTCCGCAGATACCGTTGCGATAGGAGCTTTAATTTCATCAAATCCTGCAAGTGAAACCACATAAAAAAGCTCAGTCGGACTGAATGACCTGATCCATGTAAATGACTGATCCCATGGTGTTTCAACAGTAGAAAGATACGGGTATTTTTCTTTTCCGTATATATTTTCAGCCGATACAGTAGTATTACCGCATGAAACCGAATATACGGCATTTATTACATTGTTTTTATACAATATAACCTCGCCCTTTGTTGCCGTGACTGCTTCGGAAAGTTTGTTGTCTGTATTGACCTCACCACCGAAAACATGGCAATGATTTTCGGTACAGAAATCAAATCCATCTGTTTTGTGACGATCAAGCATTCTGTATGAATTTGTCCTCAAAACCACCGCGACCGCTTTCGCTGCCTCAAACGAAAAATTCTCATCAATTTCATATGAAATAATTGACGAGACGTAGTCCTCAAGTGAAAATCTGTTAATAACCTTCATCGTTCTTTGCGCTTTGCTCTCGGACGCAAAGGTAAAATATCCGTTATAATTTCCGGAATCCGGTGAAGAAACATACCCTTCTATTGATTTAAGGTCGATCATATAATCGGCAGTAGATATTTCGCACACTGTTCTGTAAGTGAGTGCATCAATAAGCGAAAATGCTCCATCGCTGACCGAAACAATTTTTGCATCGTTAATAAGCAGGAGCTCCCTCATGGCGGAAAGTGTGGTTTCAGCCTCATCTTCAGTATCAAATTGGCCGAAGCGTATATAATATCTATTATCAGATATGGCGGGATACGCCCTCATATCTGTGTTATTAAACACACCGGAATTGTTTAGATCGTCAAAATATGAAGATACATTTGACTGATTAAATCCGGAATGGATAACAACCGATTGACCCGGATTGGGATTTATGGGCGCAGGATTATCACCGTCATCCTTTATATCGCTTTTATATGCATATTCACTTATCTGTATATGATAATCGGCAGCAACCCGTACACCACTGTCGGAATCAATAAGCTTGTCGCCGACAAATGACATTCTTCCGTCTACACAGACGCTGATTGCGGTGACAGACGGGAGGGCAAACAGTTTTTTCTGAGATCTTGAAACAATTTCAAAGCCTGTCGCGGAAGCGAGAGTGAAGCTCTGCACGGCAGTATCACCATAGTAAAGTCCCACGCTTATATCTCGCTTTTCGGTATTGATTTTTTTATCAACGGCAACGTCTGTCTCAGTTGCAAACGAATATGCCGTTTCGAAAATCATAAGAATGATACCAAGTACCATAAGCAGACCCAAAATCCAGCATATGATTCTCACCCACAATTGCGTGGAAGGCTCCCTTCTCTTTTTTTGTTTATCAGACATCTTTAACTCCTTTGTAATATCAGATCAGTTTCAACTGATTATCTCCGATTTCCATTGTTTCAAAAGGGATACCGGTAGCGGGTATCTTTATCTTACGATATGACTTCCCTGCCGCTGTCTGCTTATAATCACGAAGCACAGCAACGATTTTTTGTTTGTCCTTAAGACTGAACAAAGTTACACCCTGTGAACCCCTTGTCGATTTACACGGAATAAGCTTTGAGTCAATCAGAATTGCTCTGTTAGCATCGGAAAGCAAAAGCAGATCAAATGGCTTGTCTTCATAAAAGACCGCAACAATAGGCGATACGGTACTGAATGCGCCGGTCAGTTTCCTTCTTTTGGATTTTGTTTCATATGCATCCGCCGGAACGCGCACACCCTTGCCGTTTTCAAATATAAAGACAAAATTACCGTGCATGCCGCCCTTTTTGAACGACTTCATGAATATTGCATGCTCACCCTTATCAAAACCGAGTTTTGCGGGTACATAATCACCAAATGCCGACGCTTTTGTTATATCAAACTGATCGACATCCGCTTTATAACACTGACCTCTATCGGAAAAGAAAATCAGCTCGTCAATGTTTTCGGCGTCTTCATCTGCAATTATTTCGTCATCCTCACGCACGTTCTGTTCATCGTTTCCCCGAAGTGACTGCATTGTTATTTTTTTGAAATACCCTTGTTTTGTAAAAACAAGCTTTACGTTGTAGTTGTCAACAACATCCTCTTCCACATACTCGGTTATATCTTCTTCATAGATAAGCTGTGTCATCCGGGGCTTACCGTATTTTGTTTTAATCTCTTTAAGTTGCTTTGATATATACGTTTTGAGCCTTGACTCCGATGATATAAGATCTTCTATATCTGCTATCTCCTCATTGAGTGCTTCGATTTCCTGAGTTCTTTTAAGAATGTATTCCCTGTTGAGGTTTCTGAGTTTGATTTCGGCAATAAACTCTGCCTGAATTTCATCGATACCGAATCCTTTCATCAGATTCGGAACCACATCTTTTTCATTTGGTGTCTGTCTTACAATTTTTATAGCCTTATCGATGTCAAGCAGTATCTTTCCAAGCCCCTGAAGCAGATGAAGACGTTCCTTCTTTTTCTGAAGATCGAATGACAGTTCTCTCTTTACACAAGTCATTCTGAATGAAATCCATTCCTTCAGTATCTCGATTATTCCAAGCTGTTTCGGGACATTACCGATAAGCACGGTAAAATTGCACGAGAAATTATCCTGGAGAGGTGTTAATTTGAAAAGCTTGTTCATCAAAGCTTCCGGATCAACTCCCTTACGAAGATCAAGTGTCAACTTAAATCCGTTACGGTCGATCTCGTCTCTGAAATCGGATATTTCTCTGAGCTGATTGTTCTTTACAAGGTCTGTCAGCTTTTTCATTATCAGATCAAGAGAAGTGGAATACGGTATCTGAATTATGTCGATACAATTCTGGCTTTTATCGTAAACATAACGGCTTCTTACCGAAAAGGAACCGGTACCCGTTCTGTATATTTCCGCAAGCTGTGACCTGTTATATATAAGTTGACCGCCGCCCGGGAAATCGGGGGCTTTAATGATATCAAGTATCTGATCGACATCGGTATACGGATTTCTGAGTATCTGTATCGTACCGTCACAAATTTCCGCCAGATTGAACGAACAGATTTTAGACATAAGTCCTACAGCTATACCCATATTTGCCGAGACAAGAATATTCGGAAATGATGTCGGAAGCAACACAGGCTCTGTAGTTGTATTGTCATAGTTTGGGACAAAATCAACCGCATCCTTATCTATACCGCGAAAAATTTCGTTGCAGAAACTGTCAAGTTTGACTTCGGTATATCTCGATGCGGCGTATGC
>CALBLD010000364.1 GCA_937895775.1 uncultured Clostridia bacterium | reverse complement strand
GGCTTTGCATCGAGGATTTCAAGCAGACGATTCATCGCATTCATACTTTCGGATGCATTCTGGGAAAGATCTATTACCGAATACACCGGTTCGTAGATCATGGAAATATATGCGACAAAAGTAAGAAGAAGCCCGTATGTCATACCGAAGCTGTCGTTTATAACCATCCAGCCGCCGACAGCCCACACTATTATGACACCGGTATATATTATCAGATTCAGAACCGGAAACGCAACCGCGGAAAAAACAGACGAATTTTTACTTGTCTGTGCAAGTCTTTTATTGTATGAGCAGAACCGAAGAAATTCACGTCTCTCGCCTGCAAAAGATTTCACAACTCTTATCCCCGAAAGGAAATCGGAAAGCATCCCGTTCATTGCCCGTTCTCCGGAATAGCGTTTCGCCCTGAGATTGCGGTTGCGGTTATACACTTTTCCGACAAAAAAGAGGGCAAGCGGAAAAAGCAGAACTGAGAGAACGGTCAAAAGCGGATTTATCGACAGCATTACGCAAAGCACCGCAACAAACTGGACAACATTTATTACAAGAACCGGAAATCCGTCGGTAAAGAACCAGTATATCCGTTCGGCATCGCTGTTCACCTGATTCATAAGCCCGCCTGTTGATCTTGCCGAGAAAAAAGAAACCGAAAGCTGTTCTATCGAATGGAAAATCGTCTTCTTCATATCATAGCAAAGCTTTGCCGATATTCTGCTGTTAACGATCTGTGAAACAATTTCAATCGCAATTCTTACAAGTCTCAGTGAGATTATCAGAGTCAGTACAAAAATAATTTTTCCGTAGAAATTTCCGTTTGCCGAAAGGACCTCATCATAGTAAAAGCCGGATCTCAGATAGGGCGCGATTACGGAAACGGCACTTGTCAGAATCAGCAAAAGAAGCGTAATGACCATCTGCGGTATATACCTTTTGAAGAAAACCGACATCCGTTTGAGAACCCTGCCTTTTTCGAGACAGTTCGGACAGAAATTGCGCCCTTTTTCCGGATAATGCATTCCGCATTTTTTACAGAATCCGAACTCGGGTTCACTTCTTACATACGCCTGTCCGTCTTTTATCTTTTCAAAAACCTCAACGAAACGAAAAGCATCATCCTTATACGTATAGGACATGGAGGCAACAATCTTTCCGATTCCGCCGACAGTGCATACAAGCCGACAGCCGGATACTTCCTCTTCAAGCGACAGTCTTTCGATCAGATCGAGTTTCTCTTCGAAGACCGAAAGACATCCCGGGAACGTCACCGCCCTGACCGAATCCCGCATCAGCAGAACGATCAGCCGTCCGGGAGACTGCCGTTCGTCCCTGTCAGCTATCATCCAAGCCGCCGAGCTGTCAAGATCGATTCCTATGCCGGCAAGAGCAGTCGAAACCTCTTCCCTTGAGACAAATCCACCGACCATTGATTCACGTCCTTTCAAATACCATTTCCCGTTGTGATTATAGCATATCGGCGGATTTTTGTCAAATATCATTTTTTATTTTGTGATAATTATTGAAATAAGCAAAAAAAGATGTTACAATATGTACGAAAGACTTGCGGAACACATCTCATGCACTTGTGTCGCACGCATTTTTCAGACAAATCATTAACCTATTCCACGAAAGTGAGAGCGTATATGACAGATGCGGGAAAAAAAATAAAGGAACTGAGAATTGCCAAGGGACTCACCCAAAGCGAATTATGCGGCAATTTCATTACAAGGAACATGCTGTCCCAGATCGAATCGGGCAAAGCAAGTCCGTCAATCTCAACGCTCGAATATATTTCGGACACACTTGATGTGCCGATGGGATATCTTATCGGCAAACAGGGCAGTCTGACCGACTACCTTAAAATAAACTGCATGCCGCAGATAAAAAAGCTGTTCGCCGGCGGTCAATGGCAAAAATGCGCGTCGCTCTGCCGAAGTCTTCCCGACATTGAAGGTGACGACGAGATCAACCTTATCCTTGCCGACTGTCATCTGCAAATCGGCATTTCCAATTACAAAGCGGGCAGGCTTGAAGGCGCACGCAAGGCTCTTCGCATTGCGGAGAGCCTTGCTTCCAGAACCGTATATAATTCGTCACACATAACCGAAACTGCAAAAATTTATTCGGATATCATAGCATCGATTTCAGCAGACCGTATTCCCGACATAACCACATCGGTGGGCGGGAATTACACGAAAATCCACGAACTGACAACATATATGCAACTGCTCAAAATTACAGAAAATTGCAGTTATGAGACCGCCACCCGCACATACGATTCGATAAAACTTGAAAATCCGCTCTACCGCACACATATTAGTGCGAAACTTTCGGTATCGGCAGGCAATTACCGGCGCGGATTTTCCCTGCTTTCCGAACTTGTTTCACGCTTTGACGGCGAATCCGCCGATGCCGTTTTCAGGTTCTGCATTTACAGAGATCTCGAATCGGTATGCAAACAGCTCGGTGATTACAAAAATGCATACGAATACTCCCGGATGAAGAGAGAACTTTTTGACAGTTTCGGACTGAAAAACTGATTTATTCACGGTCAAGCGGGCAGACATCGCCGTCGCATTTATGCATCAGGCTTTTGCCGCCCGATCTTATAACATCCGCAAACCAGTAATAACTGTCTTTGGGAATACGTTTCATGCTGCCGTTTCCCTCGTTATCGCAATCGACATACAGCAGTCCGTACCTTTTTGAATATTCGCCGCCCGACGCACTTACGAGGTCGATCGGCGCCCACATCGTGTAGCCGAAAACATCGACTCCTTCGTTCATTGCCTCAAGCATCTGCTTTATATGCGCCGAGAGATATTCGATACGGTAAAAGTCATGGATCTTTCCGTCATCGCTCATAACATCTTTTGCACCGAATCCGTTTTCGGATATAAAAAGCGGAAGATGATATCTTTCAAACAGCCGATGAAGAGCTATTCTGAGTCCTACCGGATCGATCTGCCACCCCCACTCGCTCTTTTTCAGGTAGGGGTTCGGGATACCTGTCACGATATTCCCTTCCGCCTTTTGCTCGGGTGCCGCCGCGCTTATACAGGACGACATATAATAGGAAAATGACACAAAATCGACCCTGCCGTCCGCAAGTATTTTTTCGTCGTCGGTTGTGATACCGAGCTTTACTCCTTTTTTGGCGAGCATCGGTGCCACCCATTCGGGGTAACGCCCGAAAACATGGACATCTCCCGCAATATAGGTCGAAAATTTTTGCATCTCATCTGCGGCAAGTACATCAACGGGATCGGAGGTTGCCGGATAAAACGGCACATATATGAGCATACATCCGAAGCTGAAGTCTCGGTTTATTTCTCTTCCGAGTTTTACTGCGGCTGCGGAAGCAACGAGCATATGATGAAGTGCCTGCATCCGCAGACTGTCACTGTTCTGTTCATCATCAAGAATCATTCCGCCGTTGATATATGCGCCGAATTTGTCGGTCATGCTGTTTATCTCATTAAAGGTCATAAAATATTTTACCTTTTCCTTGTAGCGTATGAAAAGACTGCGGGCAAAGCGCACAAAAAATTCGATAAGCTGTCTGTTCTGCCAGCCCCCGTAATCTTTTGAGAGCACCCAGGGAAGTTCATAATGGGATATCGTCAGAATCGGTTCTATACCGTGAGAGCGCAGACAATCGATTACATCATCGTAAAACGCAAGTCCCTCCTCGTTCGGCTCGGTTTCGTCGCCGCGGGGGAAAATACGGCTCCACGCGATCGACATACGGAATGCTTTTATCCCCGCTTTTGCGAGCATTTCTATATCTTCGCGGAAACGATGGTAGAAATCAACACCTCTGTGGCTCGGAAGAAAATCATTTTCATCGGGATTATCGATGACTCTTCTTTTCCCGCCGCCGGTATAGTGATCCATGACGGATTCTCCTTTACCGCCTTCATTCCATGCTCCCTCGCACTGAGCGGCAGACACTGCCCCGCCCCACAAAAAATTTTTTTCTGTCATAACAGTCAACTCTTTCTTTTATTTTTTTCTTTTGAGCGAGAGAATTTTATCGCCCGCTCTGACATTTCCGTCGGCTATAATGCCGACGCTTTCGTACATATCCGAATTTGTAATTACTACCGGAGTTGTGCAGTCAAGTCCCTCCGACGATATTTTGTCGGCTTCAAAGGCGATTAGAAGATCGCCCTTTTTTACATCGTCTCCGCTCTTACAATATGCGGTAAAATATTTGCCGCCGAGGCTGACGGTATCTCTGCCTACATGAACGAGCAGTTCAACGCCGCAGGGTCCGGTCAATGAAACGGCATGACCCGTATCAAATATGGTTTCGACGTTGCCGTCAAACGGAGCATACACCTTTCCTTCTGAAGGGACAATTGCACATCCTCTTCCGAGAACGCCCGATGCAAAGGTTACGTCCTTTACTTCTGAAAGCGGAAGAATTTTACCCGACACAGGTGCACAGACCGTCGTTTCGTCCGCCGATGTCACATCCTGCACTTTCTCCGATGCGACCTCTTTTTCAACAGATTTTTCGGCTTTTTTCGTATTCTTGTCGCTTTTATAAAGAATAAGCGTAAGCACAAACGAAAGGACAAGCACGATCACCATCGTAATTATTCCGTTGATAAGCGTGCGATAGCTTCCGCCGCCGATCATCGTAATAAGAGATATAACCGACGGCGATCCGCCGAGCGTATACGCCACGACCTTTGTAAATCCGGCGTAAAGTCCGGCAATCCCGGAAGCTATGCAGGCGGCAAGCAACGGCGTTTTCAGCTTCATATTAACACCGTACAATGCCGGTTCCGTAACGCCGGCGATCATTGCGGACACACCCGATCCGAGTGCGACCTGCTTCATACTTTTATCCTTCGATTTGAGCGCAACAGCCATCGCCGCACCTCCCTGTGCAAGATTCGAGCAGAACATGGTTGTCGTCAGTATCGGATCAAAGCCGATAGAAGCAAGGCTTATAGTTGCAATCGGAATCAATGCATAGTGCATTCCCGTCATAATTATAAACGGCATAAATGCCGAAAGCAGCATTATTGTGAGCCAGCCTGCGCGGGAGTAGAGATAATTAACGCCGTCGGCAAGCCACTGTCCGGCGATAGCACCGATCGGTCCGATGACAATAAGTGCAAGCGGTGCCGATATTGCGACCACAATAAGCGGTTTGACGAACACCTTTATTACGTCGGGTGTTATTTTATCGGCAAATATTTCGATATACTTCATAATCGGGATCATGAGAAATATCGGCAAAACAGACGAAGCATAACTTACCGATGTCACAGGGATTCCGAAAAAAGTGACCTTCCCCGCGCCGAACAGTGCGGTAAGATTCGGGTGCAGAAGCACTGCCGCAACAAGCATTGCAAGCATCTGACTGCTCCCTATTCTTTTCGCAACCGATGCGGCAAGCATTATCGGAAGGAAATAGAAAAATGCATCACCTATCAGATAAAGGATACCGTAAGTTGTTGAGCTTTCATCGATCGCTCCGAATGTCGTCAGCAGAGTCAGAACGACTTTTATCATACCACCGCCGAGCATAGCCGGCAGAAGCGGAGTCATCGATCCCGCAACGAATCCGAACAATCTGTTGAAAAAGCCCTGCTTTTCTTTCTTTTCGCCTGACTTTTCATCATTGTCACGTTGTTCCGATCTCTCCGCGGGCACGCCCAGAGCAATGATTTCACGGTAGACCTTCGGTACGGTATTGCCGATAACTATCTGGTACTGACCACCTTGTTTTATCACGCTGAGC
>CALBLD010000363.1 GCA_937895775.1 uncultured Clostridia bacterium | reverse complement strand
ACTTAACTACCGACGGAGCGAACTGGTAACCGGTGCCCTCCTTATTGAAGCCTGTCAGACGGAAATTGATATTCCCGATTCCCTTTTCGGCAAGCGTCTTATACATTGTCTGTATATCGCCGAATGTTGTGAGAGGTGTATCAACCATAACCGGAATTGTCATTACGACATCCTCGGTCTTTATCATGCCGAACGACTCAATGTAGAGCGGAATATCCTTTGCGGCATCATCGATAAGCGAAATAACGCCGTTTTTGTCAAGATAATCTCTGTATGCGTCCGCCATTCCCATGTAGCTCGCCTCATACTGAGCGCCTTCGGCAGAAGAAAGCATTATATAGCGGATCTTGAACAGACCGGTATATTTTCTCTCCGAAACGACTGTCCATTCTGCATCCTGACCGACAGATATCGAATCGGCAAGGTTGTAGCTGTCCGAGCTTTCCGGATAAACCGATGCATATATCGAACTGTACTTATGGCTTATATTGCCTCCGTGGTTCGATGTGATCTCGCAAAGCGACTCACCCTCTTCGATTATTGCGAAGAAGCCCTGCGGATGGTATTCGTATTCGTAGATCGGCTCTGTAAGATAAACGCGTTTTCCGTTTTCGTCAAGTCGATAATAGATTACATTTGACTGCGTCTTTACTCTCTCGACTTCAACTTCCGGCTCATCTTTGAGCACATATTTTACGATATCGCCGTACTCGTCGATAACAGTGGTTACATCCTCTTCATCGACCAGCCAGTACTGCGGTACCGGCTCCCCGGTTACCGGGTTATATGCCGGCTGTCCGGAAATATCAAGTGCGGGCACAATCTTGCGTCCGACCTCGATAGGATCGGCAAGACTTTCGATGTTGCCGAAAACAGGCATGCGGATTATTTCCGACTTGCCGTTATAGGTAAGCGTGTGATATGCGTAATCGGGTCCGTAAACCTTACCGGAAACCGTGTACGATCTGCCGTCCGCGGTGATATCTTCATTCCTGATTATTGCACCCGAGCCGTCCGGCATAAACGTATATCCGGGATATTCGTCGGAGGACGCTCCGAGATAAGGCAGCAGGGTTATGTAATTCAGACGGTATTTATCTGCGTCATAGCGGATTCCGTTTGCGGGAAGGCTGACGCTGAATCCGGTTTCGTCCACCGTATATTCGAGAGCAAGGCGGAAAGTTGCATTTCCCGCTTCGTCTCCGACATATCCGGTAATCTCAATGTCGTAGTCTCTTTCCTCGTAGTTGTAGTCGGGGGCATACATCTTTGTGTAGCCTTCCATCGTGTTGGACATCTTCTCGGAAAGAGTAACACTCGGTTCTACCGTGTATATGACCAGTTTGTCGGACATCTTGTATCTGTGGCTTACAAGCTTGCCGGTATGGTCGGTATATTCGGTAACATAAACCGTTTCGCCGTTTTCGTCAACCTCGGTACGGTCGTACATCGGCGTGACGTTGAGCTTCTGATAGGTTGATTTTGTGCAGGCGTAGGTGTTGTTGATCTCACGGATCGTTGCCGCAGCCAGTGACGAATCGTTTACGTCCTTACGGTCATAATACGAAATCGCCTTTCCGAGGTCATACTCAACGGTTATATTGGAAAGAATCATCTTTTCGAATCTTGATGCTTCTATCCAGTAAGGCATAAGCTTTTTGGAAGCTTCCTTACCGAGCGTATATTCCACACGGATACCGTTTTTGATATTCTTTACGGTCACCTGACCGTTTGCTGCGGCATCCTTGTAGCTGTTGAGCTCGCGGACCTGTCCGTTGTTTGCAAGATCCTTGAAGGACACAACTACCTGTGAAAGAAGTCGCTCTTTGACTGTTTCTGTTTTTACTGTTGCAACGTCATAGGGATTTGAGAAAAGTATCTGACCGGTTGCCGTATTCTGAACGGCGACCTCTCCGGTATACGGGTCGCAGAAGAACTTGAAATCTCCTTTTGTAAGCTTTTCGGTCATAGCCGCAAGCTTTTCTTCCCTTGTTTCGTATTCTTTTGTAAGATATGCGGCAATAGCTTCCTCGATGGTAGGATTTTTGATTTCCTCCTCATCGGGATCGACAACCTCGGTGTTATCTCCGTCAGTCGTCCCACCCGTTCCGTCACCTTCCTGTGCGTAGACAGGAAGGATAAAGAGCGAAGACAGCGTACCCACGATCATCAGAATAACAAGAAGCAGTGAAAGTACTTTCGCATTGAAGCTGAAATTACTTGTTTTCATTTATATCTGTACTCCTTCCTTTTATCCGTATGTTACTTCGGTGATGATCTGCGAAACGAAAGATACCATCTTCATAAGCAGACTCGAGAACAGTACCATGATGAACATGATAACGCAGGCACATACCACTGTACCCAAAAGGGTAATTACGTTCTTGCCCATAGAGTAATCATGTGTAACCATGGTTCCGAAGAACAGGAGCATTCCCACCCAGACATAGCAGAGTCCGAGGAGAAGATTTACAAAACCTGCTTCGGAATTCGTGACAATATGTGTGAGAAGTGTTGCAAGCGGAACAAACATTACTATCGGTGTCAGACTGTAGCAGATGGCGACAAAGATATCCTTGAAGCTTCCTTCGCCGTCAAACAGCGTTGTCAGACACCAGTTCGCTGTCGAACCCAGGATTATCGGTACCAGAAGTCCGGACAGCTGTCCGATTATACTCGTGTATCCGCCGCGCGGGTTGAAAATGTATGCACGTCCGATGCTCTGATAAGCAAAGGATGCGACTGCAAGCGCAAGAATAAAGAATGCCGCGCGTACAGAGCCTCGTTTTTCATGCTTCAGATCCCAGAATCCGTCAAACGGATGGAATATGAGATGGAATGCGTACAGCACTTCTTCCCAGAAGGTTTTCTTTTTGCCCGAAACAGTTGCTTTTCTGTTTACTCTGTTTGCGAACTTGAAGAATTCGGCAACCGCAACGCAGAAGACAATTACCACGATCGGAATGACCCAGATATACTTTTCTACCCATTCCTTACGCCATTTACCGAACGCGTCCGAGTAATTATCGGTGTCGTATGCGCGCTCGAAATAGTCCATCGCGGTTTCCCACTGTCCGAGACGGTAGTATGCCTTTCCTATTCCTATATAGGCAGCATCAAAGTTGTTGTTGCTCTTGAGTATTTCGTTCCAGTCGTCAAGCGCACGCGAATACATACGCTTGTTGTTGTTTTCAATCGCGGTTATAAGCAGATCTCCGTAATCGGTTCTTGAATAAACCGTAAAGGAAGATGTCTGCTTATCAAGCACAATCATTTTTTCATCCTGATAGGTGATCGAACATACCTTCTGCATGTTACCCATCTGGGTACCCATGTCGCCGAATGCGAACAAAAGATTGCCGTTGTCGTCGTATGTGTAAATCTTTGATCTCTTATCATCGATTATCGACCATGTGTTTGCCGGTCCGAGCGCAACGTCAACGATGTGTGACGGACCGTAAGGAACGGTGCTTCCTTCCGATGTGCGGGCGTATGATCTGAATGTTATCTCACCCGCGGGCATGAAGAAGCCGTTTCTTCTCATTATATCGGTTCCCGATGTATTGAGCTTCTTTACCGGTGCGTAATCATCGTTTCCGGAGCGGATCGCACTTGAAAGTGTCGATTCCTCAATCGCGCCGTTTGTTACGTAAACAAACCCCTCATCGTCTATTGCGATATTGTTGTATTCGGTCGAAATGTTCTTATCCTGCTTCGCCAGCTGCTCCGCACTCTGGAATTTTCTCCAGATAAGCTGGAGTGCGTTGTAAGTAACCTTCTGAGCACCTATGTATCCGGCAAATTCGCCTTCGTTCGTAAGCGAGATGATTCCCTGATATGTCATTGACGAAACAACATATATTCTTCCCGAAGAGTCAACCGCAAGAGCTACCGGTCTGTAGATTTCGCTTGCGTCGATAACTTCTCCGGAAGGCTCCCTTATCGTGCGTATATAATTGCCTTCGGCATCAAACACAACAATTCTGCGGTTCAACGTATCTGCTACATAAATGAGTTTTTCCTTTATGTACTCCTCATTCTCGATCGTATAGCCTTCCCATATGAAAAGTCCTTCCGCCCCGCTGAGCGAGTCGGCAACGCCGTCGCTGTTGACAAATGTGCTTATTTCATACTTGTATGCATAATACCGGTTGAGAACAACAATTCTGTTGTTGTTGGGGTCGGCAATATAAACATTGCCGTCATTATCGACTTCGATCGCCGTCGGCGCATTGAGTGCCTTTTCAAGACCGATCTTCTTAGAATCGATAACCTTTTCGGGAGTGTAGGCATCCGGTGACGGCAGCTGTTCGCCGTCGATCGAATAGGTATATGTGCTGTAAGAAGCGGCAAATGAGGATACACTTCCGAGAGCAATCATCAGTATTGCGCAAAAAACAGCAAATGTTTTTGTAAATCTCTTCATCATATACCTCCTTAATCCTTCATACCGGACGATGCCATCGTCTCGATGATGTTCGACTGCGATATGACGAAGACCGCGATCGGCACGATCATCATAACGACGGTTGAGGCTGCTCCCGCGCCCGAACGCACGATACCTCCCGACAGGATCTGTCCTATCGCATAGCTGAAGGTCTTGAGCTGTTCGGAGTAAACATAGATCGTGGAGCCTGTGTTCCACAGATCCTTGAAGGAGTAAACTATAAGCGTCAGCCACGCCGGTTTAACCATCGGCATCGCTATCGTCCAGAATGTCCGGATTTCACTTGCACCGTCAAGACGCGCGGATTCAAGAACCGCGTCAGATACCGATGACTCCATGAACTGTTTCATAAGGTACAGCCCGAGTGTTGATCCCCATGCGGGTATGATTATTGCCCAGAGTGTATCAACCCAATGAAGTTTCGACATTATAATGAAGTTTGCTATCGCGCCGACCGTCTGATGGAACATCAGCGAAAGGACGATAAGCTGGAAAAGTCCGTCTCTTCCCGGGAACTTGATCTTCGACAGCACGTATGCCGCCATCGATGAAAGGAAGAGGTTGCCGAAGGTTCCTCCGACCGATATAAGAATCGTGTTGAAGAGGTATCTTGAGAAAGGCACCCAGTTCTGATTCATCAGCTTGAACAGGTCCTTGAAATTCTTAAGCGTCGGTGACGTAACATAGAATTTCGGGGGGAAGACCCAAAGCTCGTCAAGCGGCTTGAGCGACTGCATGATCGTGTAAAGCATGGGCAGGAACATGAATGCGCCCATTATTATAAGGAAGAAAGCGATTCCGGCATCTCCGCCCCTTGAGCGGTTCAGAACGACGGTATGTTTTCTTGTTCTTAATTTCGATACTCTTGCCATCGTTACTGCCCCACTTTCGATAGAATTTTCTTGACCGCCGCGTTTGCGCCTATCATTATGATAAAGAGCACCGTTGCGATCGCGGACGCATAGCCGATCTCATATCTTGCACCGCCGTAGTCGTTCAGGTGGTGGGTTATCGTCCACGCACAGTAGTCAACCGACGGGTTACCCGCAAGTGCGTCAACGATACCGCCGAAACCGAACGAGCCGGTTATTGCAAGTATTGCACCGAACATGAGCTGAGGCTTCATGTACGGCAGTGTGACATACCAGAGTTCCTGCCAGCGGTTCTTGACTCCGTCAACCGCCGCAGCTTCGTAAAGCGAACGGTCAACAACCTGAAGACCTGCAATGAATGACAGGAATGCCGTGCCGAGCGACGTCCAGAGCGCAACCACTATACAGAGCGGCATGACATAATCGGCATCCTGGAAGAAGGCTATCGGCGTGTCGATAAGATCGAGATAAAGAAGCAGACCGTTGACATATCCGTACGAGTCGGACGAGAATGCCACCGACCAGATCATGTATACCGATCCGGCAATGTTCGGCGCATAGAAGATCAGGGTAACGACCGCTCTGATCTTCGGCGAAAGCTCGTTGATAAACCATGCAACGAGGAATGAAAGCAAATATGATACGGGACCTGTGATCGCCGCAAATATAAGCGTGTTCTGACATGCAAGAATGAAGATATCATCGTCAAGAAAGAGTCTGATGTAATTCTGCATGAATATAAATGTCGGAGGCTCCAACATATTGAATGATGTAAAGCTCAGGACAAGCGATACAACGACGGGAATGATGGTGAATGTCAGGAAGATAAGATAGTAAGGGGCAAGCATTATGTATGCAAACCAGTTGCGTCTCATTTCCTTGAGTGTCCACTGCATTTTGGTCATATCTTTTCTCGCGACGGGCTTTTTTACCTGCACGTCCTGAGTATTGTTAGCCGTTTTAGCTGACACCTGCAATCCTCTCCTTATTCTGAAATTTCGTATTTTTCATTATTTTACAGGACTAACCCGCTTCTTCAACAAAACTGCTGTTCTGAGTTATCTCATAATAGGTCATGTTGAATTCCTTACGTTTTCTGCTGATTTCCTTGTTTATCTCGACTATATAATCAAGTATCGATTCGGTCGGCACCGCGTTGTTGTTATAAACAGCGAGGAAAGCGAACGAAACGTAGCGTCCGATTATATATCCGCCGGGATACTCGCGGACAGCCGAAAGATTGTTGAACTGGCTCATAAGGTTCTTATATTCGCTGGTAGTCCATGACAGAGAGGACAGTGCCTCAACGTTTGCGGTATTGTGTTTGGATACCGTACCGAGAAGTGCCGTCAACTCGTTTGCGTAAGAAGACTGGTTCTCGGCTCCGACGTACCACTTCATGTATTCCCATGCGTGAGCGGTCTGCTCCTCTGTGCGCTTGTCATCATGAAGCATGATGAGTGCGGACACTCCGGAAACCGACGTGTTGTTGATGCCGGTAACATTGCCTGCATCGTCATACTGAACGACACCGGGAAGAGCGACAAACTCCCACAGACCTCTGATCTCGGTTGCATATACCGAAAGCTGTGTGTAAGTCGTATAATCCATGATACCCATCGGAATCTCGCCGGTTCTGAATCTGGTGGCGAAACTGTAAGTATACGGACATTTGTATTTTGAGAAGAAGGAGCACATGTAGTCGAATGCGGTAAGAGCAACGTCTGTATCAAGACCTATTCTCTTTCCGTTGTCGGCATAAAGGTCTCCGCCCATCTGATAGTTGAACAGGTTGAGTCCGGCGAGCGAGTTAGGCATCGCAATCTCCATGTGGTTGTTCTGAAGAATCGGAAGTGCGGCAACAAGTTCATCCCATGTTTTCGGGGGATTGATGCCGAGGTTCTGGAAGACGTCGGCACGATAGAACATCATCGAGAAGGACTGGGTTTCGGGAAGTCCGTAAAGCGTTACGTTGGTTTCGAAATCCTTGCCGTCTCCGTCCGGATCAAATTCGCCGAACAGTTCAAGCGGAATAATTGCCGCCTGTGTGAAATATCCGTCAACGAAATCGCCGCTCTCGGTAAAGTGTCCGCCGAGATAGCCCTCTTTTTCGTCAAACTTTCCGACAACCTCTTCAATTCCTTCCATATCATTAAGCGGAACGACCGCCGAACGTATCGCCCAGTTAATGACATCACTTGAGCCGTGACCCATCGAAACATCGGGTCCGACACCTGCGAGAACCGACGGAAGCAGCGAGCCTCCGGCGACCAGCTTGAGTTCGACCGAAATTCCGGGGTGGGACTTATTGAAATCGGTATTTATAAGATTTCGGATTATCTGAGCCTGGTCGCGTCCGAGCGTTGTCCAGACCTCAACGGTATTTCCTTCGCTTACAACTTCCATCGATCCGAGTGTGTTGTAATCGGATACAAACGAACGTGCAAACTGAATCATCTCAAACCAGAACGCCTGGAAGAAAGAGTCGTTTGCCTTGTGGGTTTTGCCGACATCGGTTCCGGGAGCTTCCGCTATTATGTAGTCGATCTCAAGAGGTTGTTCGGTCGATGTCTGAAGCCATGTTCCGAGCGTACCGAGGTTTTCCTTGAGGTTGTCAAGGTTGCCTGCGATCTTGCTCTCGTCCGAACCCATACGTTCAAGAAGCATTGCGACCTTGTCAAGTGTCTTCGCATGCGAACCGGTCGATTTGGTCACCTTGCTGAACGCTTCGGAGATCGATTCAAGCTCTCTCGCCTGACGAAGAAGCTCGTCTACGTCATCCGGCATTATACGGTAAAATCCGTAGTCACGGTTCGAGTCGGGTTCGGAACCTGTAATCATCAGTATCTTTATATAGATCGCATTGACCGTCGTCATCGATGCATTTACGCGGCGGAGTATCTCAGCCATGTTACCGAGCGACGACTCAAGCTCTATCTGGTTGACACCTTTTTCAAGGTAAATCTTGAAAGTGGTGTTACCGTTGTTCAATGCAGCGGTCTGCCAGTCGTCGCTGTAGTTGAACTGCAGATAATAAGCTTCCTCAAACGGAATCTCGGGCAGCTTACCTTCGGCAAGCATGCTCGCGGTAGCTACGCGGAGGGTTCTCGACGAGAAGGTTCCTTCAAGTACGCTCTGCTTGAAACGAAGCGTGATCTGATACCAGCCGGTCTCGGGAACCTCGATGTTCCAGCGCACCCACTGACCGATGTTCTTCCACTTTTCTCCTCCGTCACCGCCGATCGCATTGAGAAGCAGCTGCGACGCATCCTGCGGTTCGGTTATGTAGGAGGTTCTGTCGTTCGTCGGGTAGACCGTGTTCTCCGAAGTTGCGAGCGGATATTCCGCCTGAATCTTCACAGCTTCTCCCGAATAGTTCGGAGCATCCTCGTGAAGTTTCAGATAATCCTCATAGGACATCTTCTTCTCTACCGGAACAATGCTGATCGATTCGACAGCCATCGATTCGCGCTGTGCCTGAAGCTGAATAGTATTTTCGCCCTTGTCAAAGTAGAACTCAAGCGGTTCGGTATAGTAACCGGTCGAGTCGCACGCGGTATATGACTTTCTTTCTCCGATGCGCGTGTTGATTCCGAGCGTTTCGTTGAAATATGTCTTCGTCGAAGAAAGCACAAGCTGCTTTTCCGACTTTATTTCGTTGCCGTTGATATCGTTCTGATATGCGGGGTATTTCTGATATCCCTCGGATATGAGCTTGTCAACATCAAGTGTCTCACCGGTCTTGGCAAAAGCAAGCTTTCCGGACGAAAGATCACGTTCAAGACAGTTGCCGTTGATATCAACATAAGGATATTTT
>CALBLD010000362.1 GCA_937895775.1 uncultured Clostridia bacterium | reverse complement strand
GCTCTTTGCATTGGAGCTGCACCTCTGTATTTCGGCAGTAGCGATCCGTGAAGATTGATGCATCCGAAATGCGGATAGTCAAGCAGATACTTCGGAAGTATCTTCCCATATGCCACAACCGCAATAATATCCGGATTTATTTCTTTCAGGTCATCAAGAAAGGCATTATCCTTCAGTGTTGACGGCTGATAAACCGGAACATTCAGATTCAGGGCGGCAGTTTTTATTGGGGAAAAAGTTAAATGACAGCCTCTTCCGCGCGGTTTATCCGGCTGTGTGACTGCTCCCACGACTTCAAAATTATTGCAGAGAGCCGTAAAACTCGGAACCGCAAAATCGGGGGTTCCCATAAATAAAACACGCATCAGTCGTCACCCTTCTCAATTTCTTCATCTGTCAGCATGCGTTCCGCAATATCGGTATATAATTTTCCGTCGAGGTGATCGATCTCGTGACAAAGTGCTCTTGCAAGCAATCCTGTCCCTGTTATGGTACGTCTGACTCCGTTACGGTCTGTTGCTTCAACCGTAACTTTTTCGGGACGCGTAACTATGCCAACTCTGCCTGGGATCGACAGACAGCCTTCGCGTCCTGTCTGTACGCCTTCTTTTTGGATAATCGTCGGGTTTATAAGCTCGTAAACTTCGCCGGGTTCACATTCGATTACTACAATGCGTCGAAGGACTCCTACCTGCGGACCGGCGAGTCCGACGCCGTTTGCACGTCTCATGGTTTCAAGCATATCATCAAGAAGCGTAAGTGTTCTTGATGTAATACTGTCAACCTCTCTGCATTTTTTTCTGAGTACCGGATCACGGTCGGTTAAAATTTTTAAATATGCCATTTCAGATTACTCCGTAATATTTATAATGTTAAACAGTTGAAGGATTTATATCAATAGACAGATTTATCTTTTTGCCCGCATTTTTTGTAAAGTCGAACATCAGTGATGCGAGCATTGCCTTTGTCATTTTGTTAAAGCAGCATTTAACGATAAAACGCATGCGATAGGTTTCGTTTACCCTGTATACGGGAGCTTCAAACGGTCCGAATATCTGAAGAAAAATATCAGAGTATTCGCTTTTTGCAAGATGCGTGATTTGTTTCGCAAATATTGCCACAGTGTTTGAAAGAATCTTTTCATCGCTCGATGTCAGTGTAATCAGAGCGATATCACAGAACGGAGGGAAAACAAGCGACTTGCGCATTGCAATTTCGTTGTTGTAAAAGTCTTTGTAATTCTGAGCCGCCGCCTCAATCAGAATCGGATTGTCGGGCGAATATGTCTGAATAATTGCCGTTCCGGGTTTATCACCTCTTCCGGCTCTTCCGATAACCTGTGTTATAAGCGCAAATGTGCGCTCTCCCGCACGGTAGTCGCTTACATACAGCGAATCATCCGCAGATAACACACCGACGAGGGTTACATCCGGGAAATTATGCCCCTTTGTTACCATTTGCGTTCCGATAAGAACATCCGATTCTTTTTTTCTGAAAGAATCAAGTAATCTGTCCGATGCGAATTTTGCCGACGCCGTATCGGCATCAAGCCTTGAAATGCGTATATTCGGGAATAAATCACTCAGTTCGCTCTCCGCTTTCTGCGTTCCGAAACCCATATAGCTGAAATCATCGGAGCCACATTCGGGACATGATTTCGGAACCGGCTCACGATACCCGCAATAGTGACAGATCAGATACCCGCGTTCCGAACCTTTGCTTCCGGTATGATATGTAAGAGAAACACTGCAATGCGGACAGGTAAGAACATTTCCGCACAGACGGCAGGAAAGATAATTATTATATCCTCTTCTGTTTACAAAAAGTATCGCCTGATCGCTGTTTTCAAATGTGTTTTTCAGCGCATCTTCAAGAACCGTACCGATAGGGGACAATCTGCCTCTGCCGGTGTCGAGCCGCATATCGCATATGACTGTTTCCGGTAACTTTGAGTTATTGTATCTTTTGTCAAGCTCAACAAGTGTGTATATTCCGCTGCATGCTTTGTAATAGCTTTCGACAGACGGTGTTGCGGAGGCAAGGAGCATAAGTGCTTTGTTGTATGCGCATCTGAATCTTGCGATATCGCGTGCATGGTAACGCGGCGTCTGATCCGATTTATAGGTGTGCTCATGTTCTTCGTCGATAACTATCATTCCGAGTTTGTTAAACGGAGCGAATACTGCCGAACGAGTTCCTATGCATATGTCGATTTCACCGTTTTTTATACGTCGCCATGCATCAAACCGTTCACCCCTGGACAGAGATGAATGGATAACAACTGTCCTTTGACTGTAAAATGAGCTGAAAAAGGAAACCGTCTGCGGTGTCAGCGATATTTCGGGGACAAGTACAATTACCTGTTTTCCGGCGGCAATCACCTTGTCGATAAGTGCCTTGATGACCATTGTTTTCCCGCTTCCGGTAACGCCGTGCAGAAGTGCCGCTTTTGGTTCGTTTGTTTCGATAAGTTCCGAGAGACGCTCAAATGCCGATCTTTGCAGATCGGATAATTTAAAATCATTTCTTCTTTCGGTCTTGCCGATTTTGTACGGATCGACATTTCTTGCTCTTTTTTCGGAGGAAATGTACTTTCTTTCTATAAGACCGTCAATTGTTGAACGTATTTGTCCGAATTTCTCTCTTAGTAACTCGTATGACGCACTGCCGTTCTCATGTAGGAAGCCGATAATTGCCTGCTGCTTTGACCCTTTTAACGACAATTTGATTTTTTCGTAGTTTTCATCCGAAACGGCAATGTGAATATATTCTTCATACGCTCCCGTTTTTCCTGCGGATGTATGCGTTACTTTTTCAATATATCCGTATTCGGATAGCCTTGCAAGAATTTTTTCGGTTCCCTCGCCGTAAGAAGCAATAAGTTTTTCGGCGGAAACTTCGCCCTTTTGCAGAATGTCACTATATACAATAAGTGCGTTTTTACTTATCTGAATCCGGTCTGCCGACGGCGGACATGCCTTGTAGACCGTCGTAAGTTGTGTCATTGCTTCGGCGGGAATAATCTGTTTTACCGCATCGGCAACCGAACAAAATGTCTGCTCCTTAACAAAAAGACAAAGCCTTAATTCCTCTTCCGTCAGAGTTATGTTGCGATTTACCGAATCTATCGGTTTTAATTCGGAAATATCCTCCCTTTCCGCAAGGGCAAAAACGACGGCATTCATCTTTTTATTCGATCCGCCGAACGGAACCGTTACAAAACTGCCGAGCTTTACCGAATCGGAAAGCTCGGTCGGCAGATAGTACTCAAAGAGTCTGTCCGCATAAAAGGGAAGGGAGATAACATGAACTCCAACCGTGCGGTAAATCATAAGTTATCTCCTTTCTCTTAATACTTAATTTTATTTATCGATCGTTCCGTCAATTCCGGGGGCGTTTTCTATTACAAATTCGCCCGTATACAGACGCTTTATTGCGGATTTTACCGCTTTTTCGTCGCAGAATTCACGATTGATGAGCTGAACTATCGGTTTATCGGTTTCCTTGCTTGCAATTAACTTTT
>CALBLD010000361.1 GCA_937895775.1 uncultured Clostridia bacterium | reverse complement strand
ATGCGCTCCGATACGGTGCTTCAACCGCCGCGGAGGACGAGACCGATCTGTCGAAGGTGTCTTTTGACCTTGAACGGTTTGAAACCTTTACCGCAGGCTTCAAAGAGGGAATATGCGGAAGAATCACAGGTGAGGAAATACGGCTTCTTCCTTTCTCGGTAAAGCTTATGACACTTGAATGTGGGATGCGCTTTCTGACCGATTACCTTTCCGGTGACGAATATTTCAAAATTTCAAGAAAAGATCATAATCTCGACCGCGCCCGTACACAGTTCAGACTTGTTTGGGATATTGAGCAAAAAGAAGATAAAATGGCGGAAATTGTTGCACGTGTGTTCGGATCAAATGGAGGAGACGGAATATGAAGAAATTTTTCGGAAAATTTGCGGCAGTCGCAGGCGCAATTATATTACCGCTTTTGCTTTTCTCGTGTAAGACCGATAAAGCACCCGGAACGGATGCCGCAACTACAACGGAAACAAAAAAAGAGCCGCTTGTTGTCGTATCCGACCGGAAAACCGATTATAAATTTGTCAGACAGGCATCTGCTTCTTACATCGAAAATAAACTTTTTAACGAATTCAGGGCGGATATTGCTTCAAAAACGGGTGCTGCACCTGATTTTGTAAGCGACAGCGAGGATGCGACCGAGTATGAGATACTTCTCGGCAAGACATCAAGAACACTTTCACAGGATGCTTATTCAAAGCTCGGCGTTAACAGGTTCAGCATTACCGCCGAGAATAAAACAATCGCAATATCCGCGTCCGACAGCGGATGTATGAAACTTGCCCTTGAAAAGTTCACCGAACTGTTCGTGAAAGACGGAAATCTGATCGTTGACAGTTCGCTTCTGCCGATAACTTTTGAATGTAAGGATGAGATAACTACCGTGAAATTTGATAATACGAAAACAGACAGAGCAGACGATCCGTATATCGTAGAGCATGAAGGTTCCTACTATTACTGCTGGAGTGACGGCGAAATAAAGGTGGCAAGACTTGATTCGCTTGAACGGGTAACGAGAAACAACGGCAAACGTGTCTTTTCGGGTGCGGGAAAGTATACCGACATCTGGGCACCCGAACTCCATTATATTGACGGCGAGTGGTATATCTACGTCGCAATGGTAAAGGGAAGCGGCGGAAATGAAGCACATCGCATGTATTGCCTGAAGGGCACGTCTCAGGATCCGACCGGCAGATTCAACCTTGTCGGACAGGTTACCGACAAAACCGATAAATGGGCGATAGACGGGACCGTTTTCAGATACAATAATGAACTCTATACCGTATGGTCGGGATGGGAAGGCGATACAAATGTGTCGCAAAACATTTATATTGCCCATATGAGTAATCCATGGACCATAGACAGCGAGCGTGTCCTGCTGTCAAAACCCGATTATTGGGATAATTATACGAAAAATCCCGCTGTTAATGAAGGACCTTGCGTTGCGGAGGCAGACGGAAAAATATTCGTTTTGTTTTCGGGTAACGGAAGCTGGACCGACGATTACTCTATCGGTTACCTTGAGCTTGAAGGTTCGGATCCTCTTGATGCGTCGTCGTGGACAAAATCCAAACGTCCCATATTGCAGAAGGGAGAAAAAACCTACGGTCCGGGGCATTGCTCTGTATTCAAAGCGGCAGACGGCAGCCTGTGGTTGGCTTATCACGCAAATCTGAAATCGGGAACCGGCTGGAACGGCAGATCGTTCCGTATGCAGCCGCTGGAGATAAAGAACGGCAAACCGGCAATTATGAAGCCGCAGCTTGAGGTTGATCTCCCGATGTCAAAAAAGATTCTCGTCGGGGAGGTAAAGTAAGAAATGAATTCCGTTCGTATCAGAATAAAAAAACTCGACTGTAATGCAGTAATTCCGAAATACGGCTCGGAGTTTTCGGCGGGTGCCGATCTGTATTCTCTGACCGACAAAGATATCGTGCTGAAACCCGGCGAAACTGCTTTTGTTCATACCGGTATCGCGGTTGAAATCCCCGAAGGTTTTGTGGGACTTGTTTACGCACGCAGCGGACTTGCCTGCAAGCAGGGAATTGCTCCCGCAAATAAGGTCGGTGTTATTGACAGCGATTATCGCGGTGAAATAATGGTTGCGCTTCATAATCATTCGGTGGAAGAACGTGTGATAACCGATAAAGAACGCATCGCACAGCTTGTGGTAACACCGTATCTGCATGCGGATTTTGAAGTAGCGGACGAACTTGACGATACTGCACGCGGTGTCGGCGGATTCGGTTCGACCGGAAAAAAATAAAATCGGAGGTTTTGGAAAATGAATGCGGTTGAAAGATTGTTGAAATATGTGAAGATTGATACGCAAAGCGACGAGAACAGCGAAAGTACGC
>CALBLD010000360.1 GCA_937895775.1 uncultured Clostridia bacterium | reverse complement strand
AGCACTGATTGCCGATGCAATGGAAAAGGTCACCGCAGACGGAGTAATTACCGTGGAGGAATCCAAAACAGCAGAAACGCTTTGTGAGGTTGTTGAGGGTATGCAGTTTGATCGCGGATACCTCTCACCCTACATGGCAACCGATTCGGATAAGATGGAGGCAGTTCTTGACGATGCTCTTGTCCTCATAACCGATAAGAAGATCAGCTCGATACAGGATCTTCTCCCTCTCCTTGAACAGATCGTTCAGGCAGGCAGAAAGCTTCTTATAATTGCAGAGGATGTTGAGGGTGAAGCTCTTACAACGATGATTCTCAACAAGTTGCGCGGAACAATAAATGTTTGTTGCGTAAAGGCACCCGGATTCGGTGATCGCAGAAAAGAAATGCTTCAGGATATTGCAATTCTCACCGGCGGTCAGGTTATTACATCCGAACTTGGTCTTGAGCTTAAAGATACGACGGTTGATATGCTCGGCTCTGCAAAGCAGATAAAAGTAAATAAGGAGCACACAATTATTGTCGGCGGTGCAGGTGACAAAGAGGCGATCAACGCTCGTGTCGGTCAGATTCGTGCAGCAATTTCAACAACGGCCTCTGAATTTGATCGTGAAAAACTTCAGGAGAGACTTGCTAAGCTTGCCGGAGGTGTTGCCGTTATTAAGGTCGGTGCCGCAACTGAGGTCGAGATGAAGGAAATGAAGCTTCGTATCGAAGATGCACTCAATGCAACCAAGGCAGCAGTCGAAGAGGGAATAGTTTCCGGCGGCGGAACAGCATATCTGAATGTTATTGAAAATGTTGATGCACTTCTTAAAAATGCAGAAGGAGATGAAAAGACAGGTATCATGCTTGTCAAGAAATCGCTTGAAGCACCCGTACGTCAGATTGCGGAAAATGCCGGCTATGAAGGAAGCGTAGTGGTTGATAAGATTGCACGTTCCAAGAAGAAGGGTTATGGCTTTGATGCATATAACGAGAGATATGTTGATATGATTGATGCCGGAATCGTTGATCCTACAAAGGTTACGCGTTCTGCTCTCCAGAATGCAGCATCGATAGCCGCAACTGTTCTTACAACCGAGGCACTTGTTTCCGATATAAAGGAAGATAAGAAAGCCGAAGAAGCTGCATCACGTGCGGCTGCAATGCAGGGCGGCGGAATGTATTGATAAAAAAATTATGACGCTTTTAGAGCGTCATAATTTTTTATAAAAAGCAAAGCGGGATGTCATAATTGACATCCCGTTGTTTTTGGCATAAAGTAACAAATAATTACTTAAATTTGCGCTTTCTGGCCGCTTCTGATTTCTTTTTACGCTTTACGCTCGGCTTGTCGTACTGCTCTCTCTTTTTAAGTTCAGTCAAAACACCCGAACGCTGGCACTGTCTTTTGAATCTGCGGAGTGCGCTGTCAAGAGACTCATTTTCTTTGACTCTGATTTCTGCCATTTTGTTAGTTTCCCTCCCCTCGCATTCTGCAAAGAGAATATAATCATCGCTTGGTATTATACTATATTTTTATTCATTTGTCAAGTATTTACGCAGACAAATTGGATCGTTTTTCGTTTATTTGACAACAATATTTACAAGCTTGCCGGGAACATAGATTTCTTTGATAATCGTCTTTCCTTCAATAAGCTCCGAAACCCTCGCGTTGGATTTGACAGCGGCTATAACCTCGTCCTTGTTCGCGGACGCAGGCAAAACAACCGTTCCCTTGAACTTTCCGCATATCTGTATTGCTATTTCAACCGTTGAATCAACCGTTTTGGATTCATCGTATTCGGGCCATTCGGACAGGGAAAGAAGTGTACTTTCACCGAGTCCCGACCAGATTTCTTCGCAGAGGTGAGGTGCAAACGGGCAGAGAAGCTTAATAAATATTTTGAGCTCGTCTGTTGTCAGTTTTCCGCATTCATTTATTGAATTGATAAGTGACATGAGCGACGCAATTGCCGTGTTGAACTTCATGTCTTCTATATCGGAAGAAACCTTTCTGATAGTTTTGTGGAAAGCGGATTCAAGCTCGGGTGTATGTCCGTTGCCGCTTACGATATCGGGAAGGTCGGCAACACGTTCAAGAAAACGCTTGCATCCGCGTACACTTGCCTCTGACCACGGAGCGGCAGATGTATAGTCGCCCATAAAGAGAACATAGGTACGGAGTGTATCTGCTCCGTAGGTTTCGACGACTTCGTTGGGGTCTATCACATTTCCGCGTGACTTTGACATTTTAACGCCATCGGGACCGAGTATAAGTCCCTGAGCGGTACGTTTTGCATACGGCTCCGATGTCGGGACGATGCCTATATCATAGAGGAATTTATACCAGAATCTTGAATATATCAGGTGACGTGTAACATGCTCCATGCCGCCGTTATACCAATCGACGGGGAGCCAGTACTTCATTTTATCGGGATCGGCAATCTCTTTGTCATTGTGAGGATCGATGTACCTGATGAAATACCATGACGATCCTGCCCACTGAGGCATGGTGTCGGTTTCTCTTTTTGCATCCGATCCGCATTTCGGACACTTGCATTTTACAAATGATTCGATTTTTGCAAGCGGGCTTTCACCACCTTCGCCGGGCATAAAGTTTTCGACGGCGGGAAGGCGAAGCGGTAACTCGTCATAAGGAACATGAACCATTCCGCACTTGGGACAATGTATGATCGGTATCGGCTCACCCCAATAACGCTGGCGGTTGAATGCCCAATCTTTCATCTTGTATTGAACACCTTTTTTACCTATCCCCATTGCTTCAAGCTTGTCGATCATGCACGCAATAGCATCTTTTTTATTCGTAATGCCATTCAGAAAGTCAGAATTGACCATTTCGCCGTCGCCGGTGTATGCTTCTTTGTCAATATCTCCGCCTTTTATGACTTCAATAATGTCAGCGCCGAATTTTTTTGCAAATGCATAGTCGCGCTCGTCATGCGCCGGGACTGCCATAATTGCACCTGTGCCGTACCCCATCATTACGTAATCCGAAATAAAGATGGGTATTTTTTTGCCGTTAATAGGATTCACGGCATCAATTCCGACGATCTTTACACCCGTTTTGTCTTTTACAAGCTGTGTGCGTTCAAATTCGGTTTTTTTGGCACACTCGTTTTTATAGGCTTCAAGCTCGCTGTAATTTGTTATTTTGTTTCTTAATTTTTCGATTATAGGATGTTCGGGAGCTATTACCATAAATGTAACTCCGAACATTGTGTCCGGTCTTGTCGTGTATATTTCAAGCTTTTCGTCTGTACCGTCGATTTTGAAGTCAACAAACGCTCCGGTTGATTTGCCGATCCAGTTTTCCTGCTGGAGTTTGATGTTCGGCAGATAATCAACATCGTCAAGACCTTGGAGCAGCTTGTCGGCGTAATCTGTTATTCTTAAATACCATACATCTTTGGATTTCTGAACAACATCGCTGTGACAAATATCGCATTTGCCACCCTGTGAGTCTTCGTTTGAAAGCACAACCTTGCAGGAAGGGCAGTAGTTTACAAGCGTTTTGTCCCTGAACACAAGTCCTTTGTCGAACATTTTGCAAAAGATCCACTGCGTCCATTTATAATAATCTTCATCGGTGGTGTCTATTGTACGGCTCCAGTCAAATGAAAATCCGACCTGTTTTAACTGTTCGGTAAAATGCTCGATGTTTTTGTCTGTTACAATGCGTGGGTGGGTTCCCGTTTTTATAGCGTAGTTCTCGGTCGGAAGTCCGAACGCATCGAAGCCGATAGGGAAAAGTACATTATATCCCTGCATACGTCTTTTGCGGGATATCACCTCAAGTCCGGAATATGCTTTTATGTGTCCCACGTGCATTCCGGCACCGGACGGGTACGGAAATTCGACAAGAGCATAAAACTTTTTCTTGTCCGAATTGTCACATGCTTTGAACGCACCTGCTTCGTCCCATTTCTTTTGCCACTTTTTTTCAATAGTTTTAAAATCGTATTTCATTTTCAAATGTCTCCTTTTTCAATCGGATTCGTTTTGTATACTTGTCAGATCTATTTTTTCGGCATCTGCCCATAGCTTATCAAGCTTATAGAAATCGCGTGTTTCCCGACTGAATATATGAACCATAACGCATCCGAAGTCTATAACCGCCCAATTTCCTTCACCGTAGCCATCCATGTTCCACATTTTAACGCCGCATAGCGACATCTTGTATTCAATCTCTGCCGCAAGAGCTCTTACTTGTGTGGATGAACTGCATGTACATATGACGAAATAATCTGTCAGAACCGTCTTGTCATCGACACGTAGCACCGTCAGATCCTTTATTTTGTGTCCGTTCAGTATCTCTGCGATTGAGTGTGCTATATCCGATGAACCTGCTGTTGACAAATCACGGATTTTTGCTTGTTCTGTCATATCGATATTCCTTTCTTTTATGAGTTTGATAAGTGCATTGATTTAATCAGACTGTTGCGTGATTTTATTGTTTGTGTGTGAATGAAAGTATTACTATCAATCAGATGTTTTATGGTAAGATCAAAAGATTTCAGTAATGTTCTGTCAAGAAGAGCAGATAAACCGAGGTTGTCCTTGTTTTTGTAAAAGTAATCTCTCAGATAAACGCAACTTTCGTGTTTTCTTGTGGGTTCGATATAATCCGCAAGATATAGGAGTTTGTCTGTTGTACTCATATCCGGTTTTCCGGTTGTGTGACATCTTATTGCGGATATGACTGTCGGATTGGTAAACCTTCCGTAAAATTTTTCGACATAAGCCGCTCCGGTAATCGCATGTAAGACAGACGGACAGAGCAGATCATCAATATCAAGGGTCAATCCGAGTTCTTTTGCAAGCTCAAGCTGTTTTTCCGTGTTACACCCTTTCGTTATATCGTGAAGAAGCGCAGCCGATTGCAGGTAAATACTGTCTTCCGCATCAAGCGAATACATTTTTGCAAGTCTGATACATTCGTCGGCTACCGAAATGGTATGAATGTACCGATAACCGCTTACGTCTTTTTGTATTTCAATTTTCAGTGTTTGAATATCAGACTTGTTCATTCCTGTATAATTTGTTTTCCTCAATGTATTTTCGTATAGAATCCGGAACCAAGCCGGATATGTCATTCCCATTTACTACAGCATCGCGTATCTGTGACGAGGAAATTTCAAGCGGAGGAGCATCAATTATTGAAATCGAAGCATTGTACTTGCTTTTGAGCATTACTGCGTAAGCATCTATTGCCGATTTGCTTTCGCCGCGATATCTGTCCATTACAACGATGGTTGCGAGTTTACATATTTTGTCCGGTCGGTACCAACTGTCAAGGGTCAGAAACATATCGGTTCCGCACAGAAAAAAGAGATGTCTGTTTTTTGATGAAAAATGTTCAAGCGTGTTTGCCGTATAGCTTTTACCGCCGGATGCATATTCGAAGTCGTCAACGAAAATCTTTTTTCCATATTCCGGAAGCCCGGAAAAGGCAAGTTCGGTCATTTGAAGACGCGCTTTCGGATTGTTTGAAAAGACCTCTTTGTGAGGAGGTATGCATGTCGGTATAATCAGAAGTCTGTCAAGATTTATTTTATTCAGAAATGTGGTTGCAGCATAAAGATGCCCGTTGTGCGGAGGAGAAAATGTCCCCCCGTAAATTCCGAGTCTTTCATAATCGGTCATTTGTCTACACCATTGATTTAATATCGATCTTCTTGTGTTTCTGCGATTCTTTATAAAGTACAAATTTTGTTCCGATAACTGTAATTACCTCGGATTCGGTTGCCTCGGATATTATATCCGCTGCTTCTCTTGCGGAATAGGCACTGTTGTCAAGAACCTTGACCTTTATAAGCTCTCTTGCTTCGAGAGCATTTCCGATCTGTGTTGTCATTTCGTCTGTGATTTCGCCTTTCCCGACCTGAAAAATAGGCTGAAGCGATGTAGCAAGTGATCTCAGATATGCACGTTGTTTTCCTGTCATTGATTATTCTCCAAAAAATGTTTGAATTCTGTCGAAAATTTCTTTATTGCAACTGCTCTGTGGCTGACGCGGTTTTTTTCTTCCTGTGACAGTTCGGCAAAGGTTTTGCCAAAGTTATCATAAAAGAATAGCGGATCATATCCGAACCCGGCTTTCCCGTGCAGTTCGGTAAGAATTCTTCCGCGGCACTCGCCTCTGACGGTAATCCTGTTTCCGTTCGGTGCAACAGCGGCAATTGTACAGACAAAAGATGCTCCTCGTTTTTCCGCAGGGAGATTTCCGAGCATAGCCAATAATTTTCTGTTGTTTTCGGAATCGTTGCACGGTTCACCGGCGAAACGCGCGGAATATATACCCGGTGCACCGTCAAGTGCGTCAACGCACAGTCCGCTGTCATCGGCAATACCGATGTACCCAAGGCTTGCCGGAACAGAGGCTTTTATTATTGCGTTTTCTTCAAAACTGTTTCCGTTCTCTTCAATGTCGCCGTAATATCCGATGTCATCAAGAGAGAGTATGTCGATATCAAGACCCTCTTTTGAGAGAAGGGTTCGGAGTTCATTTATTTTTTTCTGATTTCTTGATGCAAGAACTATTTTCATACCGTTTGCTCCGCCTTAATCAAACAATGCATTTACGAATTCGGTCGGGTCAAACGGTCTCAGATCGTCGATCTGCTCGCCCACGCCTATATATTTGACCGGAATATCTAATAGTTCTTTTATCGAAAAAACAACTCCGCCTTTTGCTGTTCCGTCAAGCTTTGTCAGAACAAGTCCGGTAATATCCGCACAGTTTTTAAATTCTTTTGCCTGATTTACCGCATTTTGACCTGTTGTTGCATCGAGTACAAGCAATGTTTCTCTTGAGCATCCGGGCAGTTCGCGGTCAATAACGCGGTTGATTTTTGCAAGCTCTGCCATAAGATTTTTCTTGTTATGGAGTCGTCCCGCAGTATCAACGATCAATACATCAGCTCTGCGCTTTTTTGCGGCACTGATCGCGTCGAATACAACGGCGGCAGGATCGCTCCCTTCATTTTGCTTTACAAGATCAACTCCGGCTCTGTCTGCCCATACCTGAAGCTGGTCGATTGCGCCCGCTCTGAATGTGTCAGCCGCCGCGAGTATAACATTTTTTCCTTCGGTTTTCAGATGATTTGCAATCTTGCCGATTGATGTCGTTTTTCCGACGCCGTTTACACCGATGACCAAAAGTACGGACGGTTCGGTTGACAAATCCAGCGGCTTGCTTTCACCGATCATTTCAACCAGAATTTCTTTGAGTACTTTGGTTGCTTCCTCGCCGTCGGTGATTTTTTCTTCTTTTACACGTTCGCGTAATTTGTCAAGTATTTCTTCGGTCGAATTGACTCCGACATCCGCCGAAATCAGTATTTCCTCAAGCTCGTCAAGTGTTTCATCGTCAATACCTCTTTTAAAAAGCGAAACTATGCGCCCGAAAAATGAGTTTCTTGATTTGAATAATCCGTTTTTTAGTTTTTCGAAAAATCCCATATATATTTCCTTTCAGATCAGAGCTTCACTCCGAGTTTTTGCTCTACTTCGTTTACACTTATTGAAAGAATTTTTGATATACCACGCTCCTGCATGGTTACGCCGTACAGACTGTCTGCCTCTTCCATTGTGCCGCGTCGATGAGTAATAATTATAAATTGTGTGTTGCCCGAGTAATTTTTGGCATATTCGGCGAATCTGTCAACATTTACTTCGTCGAGTGCGGATTCAATTTCGTCAAGCAGACAA
>CALBLD010000359.1 GCA_937895775.1 uncultured Clostridia bacterium | reverse complement strand
ATGTGACGCAACCGATCTTATGATTCTCGGCGACATAATGTCGGGAAAATCCTACGAGCAGATCGCAGAAGAAAGATTTCTTGCGTCCAACACGGTAAAATACCGTATCCGCGCGATGCTCCACAATGCAAATGTTCTGTCAAAAAAAGAGCTTATAGTACTTATCAGACGCTACGGTCTGCGTTTTCCCGAAAACGGTACAACCAAAAATGAATAATCCTCTCGCAAAATTGTGTTGAATAAAAATGCCGCCCGTGATAGAATTATCACAGGCGGCATTCCGAGTAACAGAGCAAATTACAACCGCTCCGGTTCTCATGGCTCTGCCGGTATTATCTTTGAAAACTGAAAGGCACGGTTTATTCGATGAGCAAGATAACAAGAAAAAAAGTCAAATTACCGACATATTCGGTCGGAAAGCCCGAATCTCTTCCGATATTCTTTGAGAAAAGACCCTATCAGGGCGCATCCGGAAGAATTTATCCGATTCCTTATTCCACCTCGATATCCGACACCAAAAAGGATGTCGAGTACGACGGCATTATAATCGAAAACAAGTACATACGCACCCTTCTGCTGCCCGAGATCGGCGGCAAGATTCACAGTGCATATGACAAGACCGCAGACTACGACTTCATATACAACAACAAGGTGATAAAGCCCGCGATGGTCGGACTTGCAGGTCCGTGGGTGTCCGGCGGAATAGAATTCAACTGGCCCCAGCACCACAGACCCACGACCTTCATGCCTTTATCGGCACGCGTAGAAGAAAAAGACGGAGTATCGACCGCATACATGGGCGAGACCGATCCGCTCTGCCACATGAAGGGTGCTGTTGCCATATCGGTCGATGACAAACATTCATACATAAAGGCATCGGTTACCGTATACAACTCAACCCCCGTTCCTCACCCGTTCATGTGGTGGGCAAACATGGCTGTTGAGATAAACGACGATTACAAGGTGGTCTTCCCGCCCGATGTCGAATATGTCAACGACCACGACCGCAGAGCGGTTCTCGAATGGCCGATAGCCAAAGGCGTATACCGCACGGCGCGTCCGTTCAACTACGGAAACGGCACCGACATCCACAACAACTGCGAGATCAAGGTTCCGTCATCCTTCATGGTCGCCCGCGGACAGTCGGACATGGACTTTGTCAGCGGCTACGACGCAGGCAGAAAGTGCGGTATCGTAACGGTCGCCGACCACCACATTGCTCCCGGCAAAAAGCTCTGGACATGGGGCAGCGGCAAGTTCGGTGCCAAGTGGTGTTCGAACCTGACCGACGACGGCAGTCAGTATGTTGAGCTTATGACCGGCTGTTACACCGACAACCAGCCCGATTTCACATGGATCGCTCCTTACGAGACGAAATGTTTTGAACAGTACTGGTATCCCGTGAAAAACATCGGCGAAATCAAAAATGCAACCAAAGAGGGTGCATGCAACATCGAAAAGAGATCGGACGGCATATACGTCGGCATTTATTCGACCTGTGACAGGAAGGATTGCCGCATCACGGTTACCGATCCCGACAAAAACGTCGTATACGAAGCGGTTGCCGACATCTCGCCCGAAAAGACATTTGAGGCAACTTTCACCACGGATGCCGACTTCTCCGGTCTGACACTCACCGCATATGACTGCGACGGAAAGCCGTTCATATCCTATACTCCCGTAAAGAGAGGGAGCAAAAAGCCGATCGATCCGAGACTCCCTGCCGCCGCTCCCGAGACGATAAAGACAAATGAGGAGCTTTATCTCAACGGCATACATCTGCGTCAGTACAAGCACTTTGCGTACCGTCCCGAGGACTATTTCCGTGAAGCACTCCGCCGCGACGAATACGATATCAGGTGCAACAAGGCAATGGGCGACATTGCTCTTGAAACAGGCGATTTCGACGGTGCGATCGATTATTACTCCAAGGCGATAGAACGCCTTACGATCCGCAATGCGAATCCTTACGATACCGAGCCGTACTACAAGCGCGCTCTCGCTCACTTCTACAAGGGTGAATACGATGCGGCATATGAAGATGCATATGCGTCGATCTGGAGCTATCCCATGCGCTCACCCGGCTATTACCTGCTTGCAAAGATCGAATCGCTCAGATCGGATACCGAAAAAGCGATCGAATTCCTGGGTCTTTGCCTCGAAACCGATCCGAGAAATCTGCGTGCAATCTATGCGCTCGGTCAGCTCCGCGGAGACGAGACTTCCGCAAACGAAAAGATCAGAGAGCTTTATCCCCTCTTCTTCGAAGACATGGATAAGGAGAAAAACGCGATAGACCTTGTTATCGAACTCTGCGAATTCGGTCTGTACGAGAAAGCAAAGTCAATTCTTGACGACTGCGAAGAGCGTGCGATGAAGCACTACTATCTCGCATACATCGACGGCAAACTCGGCAGGTCGGATGACGCTGCCCGTGAGATCAGAAAAGCCGATTCCTGCGACTGGCAGTGCGAATTTCCGTCAAGAATCGAGAGCATCGCGGTTCTTTCGTATGCCGCAAGCGCAAGAGCGCACTACTACCTCGGCTGTCTGCTCTACAATTTTGAGCGTTACGAAGCTGCCTGCGATTATCTCAGACGTTCGATTGATGCCGACGGTTCGTTTGCACCCGCACACCGTTGTCTGTCACTCGGGCTGTACGATCATCTGTCCGATCCCGAGGGCGCACGCGTCCACCTTGAAAAAGCGTTTGAGCTTATGCCCGACAGCAACCGTATTTTCTTCGAGCTTACAATGCTCTACAAGAATCTCAATCTTCCGACGGACGAAAGGATTGCGTTCTACGAGGCGCATCCCGAGCTGACCTTCTTGCGTGATGACTGCACGCTTGCCCTCTCGGTTCTCTACACCGTAAAGGGCGATTACGACAAAGCAAACAGCGTCCTTGCTTCCCACCGTTTCCACACCTATGAAGGCGGCGAGGGATACCTTACCCAGCATCATGCATGGCTGCATTTTCTCATGGGAAAGAAGCTCATCGACGCTGGCGAATACGAAAAGGCAATTCCCGTTCTGAATGACGGTCTGACCTTCCCCGAAAATTACGGAGAGGAAAAGAACTATTTCGTAAACGATGCTCCGATTTACTATTCGCTGGCAACATGCTATAAGGCACTCGGCGACAGTGA
>CALBLD010000358.1 GCA_937895775.1 uncultured Clostridia bacterium | reverse complement strand
GGACATGTTGTAACCTGCGAACCCGGCATCTATATAGAAGGAAAGTTCGGCGTCAGGATAGAAGACATGGTCGTTTTTACCGAAAACGGTCCGCTGAACATAACACACAGTCCGAAAAATCTCATAACTTTGTAATATTTTGATTTTTTTCTGCAAAAGCACTTGAAAAATCAATAAAAATGTAGTACAATGTATCAGATATTTATTTAAAACAATTTTGGAGGTTTTCAGCATGGGAACTGCTATTACTGCCGGTGATTTCCGCAACGGTGTTACTTTTGAAATGGACGGAAAGGTCATGCAGGTCATTGAATTCCAGCATGTCAAGCCGGGCAAAGGCGCGGCTTTCGTCAGAACAAAAATGAAGAACGTACTCACGGGTGCGGTAACAGAAACATCATTCAACCCTACCGCTAAATTCGAAACCGCTTACATCGAAAGAAAAGACATGCAGTATCTTTACAACGACGGTGAGCTTTACTACTTCATGGATCAGGAAACATTCGAACAGACGCCCATCAACTCCGACGTTCTTCCCGATTCTTTCAAATTCGTAAAAGAAGAGATGATCTGCAAGGTTCTTTCCTACAAAGGAAAGGTATTCGGTGTTGAGCCGCCCACATTCGTAGAACTTGAGATCACCGAAACCGATCCCGGCTTTGCGGGAAATACCGCTACAAACACCCTTAAGCCGGCAACACTTGAAACAGGTGCGCAGATCAAGGTTCCGCTTTTTGTCGGTCCCGGCGAAAAAATCAAGATCGACACAAGAACGGGCGAATATCTGTCAAGAGCATAATTATTGTCTGCGATCCGACAAAGAAGATATTTCCGGAGGTTTTGTTTTATGACTGTTAACGAAAAAGTTGCATATATTAAAGGACTCATGGAAGGTCTCGACTTCAAGCCCGATACTTCCGAAAAAAAGATTCTTTCGCTTGTTGTTGATCTCCTTGCGGACATGTGCGAAGCAGACGACAGCATTTCGGACAGAATGGACAATCTTGAACAGTATCTGTCCGAACTTGACTCTGATCTCGGCGATGTAGAAGAGTTACTGTGCGATCCTGATCCGGACGACGGTGATGATGACATTGACGTTGACGATATTGATGACGACGATGACGATGACAATGATAACGTTGATGACATTGACGATGAAGACGATAACGACGACGATATCTTTGAAGTTGAATGTCCCAACTGCGGTGAAACGGTCTATTTTGACAGCTCGCTTCTTGACAAAAAAGAAATCCGTTGCCCTGCGTGCAACGAAAAGTTCTCTTTTGAATTCAACGAAGACGAAAGCGAAGGCTGAACGGAGCTGTAAAACAATTATATATCCGAAAATCGGTCCCCGGAATTTCCGGGGACCGATCATCTTTTATGCATCAAAGATAATGCTGGATATAATCATATTTCTGTTTAAGTGCGGACACTGCGTCATTATGCCGTGTTTCTTCGGTCGCAAGCTCGCTGTCGAGTTTACTGCGGCAGTCTTTCAGTGCCGACTCAAGTCTTGCATACTCATTCAGATCGTTCGTATACTGTTTGATACGTGCTTCACATTCGGCAATCTGGCTTCTGCACTGCTTTGCCGCATTTTCATCGCCGCTGTCTTCGGCTTTTTTCAGGTTATTCTTATATATTTCAAGTTCCGCCTTTGCCGCATCAAGATCGCTCTGTGTAACCGTTATGGCATTCATTCTGCGGGTATAATCGCTTATCGTCGGTTCATATTTCGACCTTATTGCGGTCTCTTTTTCGTTATGCAGTTTATTTTCGGCATCGAGCTGTGTATTGAACTGATTTATCGCATTTGCTTTTTCGTTAGCGTCAAGCGGCTCAACACGCACGACAAACTGCTTTGATTTTACATTTTTGCCGTGA
>CALBLD010000357.1 GCA_937895775.1 uncultured Clostridia bacterium | reverse complement strand
ATCCTTTAAAACATTATAGCATATTTTTTACCGCAAATAAAGAATTTTTTGTAAACATATCATATTCTGCCCGATGTGCGGCAATAATAAGCCGTAAAGTGAGGGAGGCGATCATTATAAGCGGTCTGACTTTGAACTTCGACGATGATTGTAAAAAATTTGATATGTTGTGCGGTAAGGACAGATGCTTCGATCTGAAAAAGAGGAGTGCGTATGTCTGCGGGAGGAGAACCTGCTTCTGGTATGCCGGGTCTCTTTCGGATGATCTGCTTGTCGAGCAGGTTATCGCTTTCGGAATTTCGCGCAAGGGCGGTGCGGAAGGAAATGATCCCGAAGAATTTGCGGCAAAGGCGATCTCTGCGGGAGATGTCAGTATGTGCGCGGAGCCGACCGAAGCCGCAGATAATCTGCTTGACGGAAACCTTGTAATACTTGTTGAGGGGTACGGGTGTTTTTTTGTCTGCGATACAAAGTCTGTTCCGTCAAGGGGAATTTCCGAACCGGAAAGCGATAAGGTACTCCGCGGGTCGCGCGACGGATTTGTCGAGGAACTTATGCCGAATGTCGCGCTTATAAGACGAAGACTTAAAATAAGGTCGCTTGCAATGAAAAAATATACCGTCGGGGAAGCCGCCAAATCAAAGGTTATACTCTGCTATCTTGAGGACCGCGCCGATCCCGAGTATGTGAAAGCACTTGATAAACGCATATCTTCGATAAAGACCGAAGCACTGTCAATGGGACAGGAATCGCTTGCCGAATGTCTTATAAAACGTGCATGGTATAACCCGTTTCCAAAATTCAGATATACCGAGCGTCCGGATGCGTGCGCCGCCATGATGATGGAGGGAAGTGTGATCGTTCTTTGCGAGAATTCGCCGCAGGCAATGATACTTCCGACGGCAATTTTTGATTTTTTGCAGGAATCGGACGATTTTTATTTTCCGCCGCTTGTCGGCAGTTATCTGCGTATTCTTCGCCTATGTATATTTTTTATCGCACTGTTTCTTACGCCGGTCTGGTTTCTTCTCACAAAGCACCCCGGCTGGGTACCCGAAATACTTTCGTTTATCCTTATTGAGAAGGAAGGATATCTGCCGGTCATATTTCAGCTTCTTCTCGTCGAATTCACGATAGACGGTCTGAAGCTTGCGTCTCTGAACACCCCCGATTCTCTGTCGGGTTCACTTTCGATCGTTGCGGGACTTATCATCGGCGATTTTGCAATAACCGTCGGTTGGCTCGTACCCGAGGTTATTCTTTATATGTCATTTGCCGCAATGGCAAATTAT
>CALBLD010000356.1 GCA_937895775.1 uncultured Clostridia bacterium | reverse complement strand
ACATCACCGGAATAATTACACTCGCCGACTGGCGTCAGATATACAATGTTTATTCGGGAATTATAAATTCCCTGCCCGATTCGGAATTTGAAGACCGCTCAAGACCATACCCCGGTGTAACGCTGAGAATCGGCTCACGCGGAAGCGATGTCACTTATCTGCAGGAATATCTGAACACCATAGCAAGCGTATACCCCGAAATCCCGACGATTTCGGTTGACGGAATTTTCGGACCCGCTACCGATGAGGCAGTACGGGCATTTCAACGACTCCGCGGTCTGAACGAAACCGGAAATGTCGGAGCAGTGACATGGGAATACATCGGAGAAACCTACGACGATATTGTTCTCGGGCTTTTCAGATCGGACGGTCAATACCCGGGTTACGATATAGGTTAAAACAGCGAAGGAGGTATCATATTGAATCTTCGCAACGAGCAACTTGCAATAATCGAAATTCAGCAGAATCTGCTTGAACTGTTTGAAGCGGGATACGACCTGCCGTACGTAATTCCCGACGGCATATACGGTAGCGTGACACGAAAAGCCGTAAGCGAATTTCAACGTACAAACAAAATCCCATCAACCGGCATAGTTGATTTTGAAACATGGACATTGCTTACCAACGCCGCACTCGCCGCCGCCACAGACAGAAGGGACGCATCCGGCATATTCCCGTTCAGTATCTCTCTGTCGTCCGGTAAAATAAAGAAAGGGGAGAAATTTGATCTTATCGCAATAGTCCGTATAATGCTCGGCAAGCTTTCCGGTTTCGACTACGAGGATACCGCAATAAGCGGTATATTCGATGATGATCTTGAAAAGCGGATAATTGATTTTCAGAGGCTGAATCTTATCGAACCGACAGGAGAAATCAACAAAGAAACCTGGAACAAACTTGCAGCCGCCTACAACAACAGTATAGCGGGAAGTCCCGACAAATAAAGAACATCTGAATGACAAAATGCAAGTACGGCGAAAATATACTGACATAAAAATCATTTTATCGGAGGATCAGTATAATGGTAAACAGATTTTCGCCGACTGCATGCAAATCGCTGAAAAGAGCACAGGTGCTTGCCGAAACAGCCGGCAAACCATATGTAACCAGCGAACATATTTTGCTTGGTATTCTGTCCGAAAGCAACTGCTATGCAGCCAGAGTACTGTGCAAATACGGCATAGACTTATCTGTCGATAACACGCTTCCCGTCAGATCGGAGCGTAAAAATAAGAATAAAAATTCAAAAGAAAGAATGACCACATTTCTTACCGATGATTCAAAGAAAATAATCGAAGGAGCATATACAGAAGCAGTAAAATGTGTTTCGGATCACATCACAAACGAGCATCTGCTCTATTCGATTCTCTGCTTTCCGGAATGTGCCGCCGCCAAAATAATAGTTTGCAGAGGAGTAGTCCTTTCCGAGATGAAAAAAGAGTTGCTTTTTTCATCTGAGCGCGAATTAAAACCGACCGAACGAGTCGTTCCGAATCATCCAAAGATTCAGGTATCCTACCTTGAAAGATACGGCATAAGCATGGTCAGCAAAGCCAAACACGGGTGTTACACTCCTCTAATCGGTCGGAAAGACAAATGTGATGAAATAATACACGTTCTGTGCAGATATTCAAAAAACAACCCATGTCTTATCGGTGATCCGGGTGTCGGAAAAAC
>CALBLD010000355.1 GCA_937895775.1 uncultured Clostridia bacterium | reverse complement strand
TCCACGTTTTGTTCCGAGACGTTTTCTTTGCGATTCAATAACGGCAAGATGTTCGGGATTCAGTTCGGGCACAACCATCGGAACATCCGGAGTCCACCTGTTTGCACTGTTGTTTGATACAACAGGTATTTCAGCTTTTGCATATTTTTCTTCAAGGGCAAGGATCTCATTTTTAGGCATATTTACGGCGCAAAAAACAAAATCGACAAGCTTTGCGGCAATGTCGGTACGTTCCGAATCAACAATTATCATGTCGGCATATTTTGACGGAATCGGCGTCTGCATCTTCCATCTGCCGTCTACAGCCTCTGCGTACTTCTGACCTGCGCTTCTTTTACTTGCAAACAAAGCAGTAACCTCAAACCACGGATGATTATCGAGCAAAGTCAGAAAACGCTGTCCTACCATCCCGGTACATCCTATTACCCCAACCCTATATTTCTTCATCAACGATTATCCTTTCAGAATGTTTATGTGTAATAATTATACACAATTTTTTTCTCTTGTCAATTAAATTGACAGAAAAAAATCATGTTTATTAAAGTGATACAAAATTTTTTTCCAACTGCTTGACAAAGTATATGATTTGATGTAAAATAAAATGAATAAGAGAAGAATGTGCAGTTGTTCAACATACTGTTTTCGGAGGCACGTTTATGGCTAAAAGCATGACCGCATACGGCAGGGCTCGCAAGGAATACAGCGACAAAATAATTACCGTTGAACTGAAAAGCGTCAACAGCAGATATTTTGACCCTCAGGTAAAAACGAGCAGAGTCTACTCGTCTGTTGAAGACAAATTGAAATCACGCGTTCAGTCATCCATCTCACGCGGAAAAGTTGATATATACCTTGGAGTTGAACTTACAAAAAAAGCCGATACGGTTATAGATATTGACACGGCGTATGCGGGCGAATACATAAATGCGTTGAAAAAGCTGGCTCAGACTTTTGAACTGCGTGATGATATTACTGTCATGTCGGTCGCACAGAACAAGGAACTTTTCACTGTTGTTACTTCCGAAGCGGACACGGAAAAAATCTGGGACGAGATACTGCCGGTAGTTGACGAAGCGTTGTCTTCCTTCAACGATATGAGATCGGCTGAAGGACAACGCCTATATGAGGATCTATCCGAAAAAAAGAAAAATATCATCTCCATGGTTGATGAAATCGAAAAACTCAGCGCAAACTGCGTTTCCTCCTACAGGGAGAAATTCGAATCACGGATAAGAAAAATCATCGGTGATCTGTCGGTTGAGATTGACGAGCAACGGATTATTACAGAATGTGCGATTTACGCAGATAAGGTTGCGATTGATGAAGAACTGGTCAGATTGCGCAGTCATTTCGAGGCTTTTGACGAAATATTCAAGTCAACCGAGCCGATCGGACGCAAACTCGATTTTCTTATTCAGGAGATCAACAGAGAAACGAACACGATCGGTTCAAAATGCTCTGACAGTGCCATTGCTCACATAGTTGTGGACATGAAGAGCGAGATCGAAAAAATCAGAGAACAGATTCAGAACATTGAATAAAGCCGGGAGTGTGTCTGACAATGTCAGTAAAATTTGTTAGCGTGGGATTCGGAAATTATGTGGCTGTGTCAAGAATAATTAGCATCAGTTCCCCCGAATCCGCACCTGTAAAACGTCTGATACAGGATTCACGTGATGCGGGAACCGTCATCGATGTATCATGCGGAAAGAAAACGAAGTCTGTTATTGTAACCGACAGCAGACATGTTATACTCAGTGCCATATCGACAGAAGTTATTGCCGCTCGATTGAATGGCGAGGAAGATCATCAATCGGACAGCGACGCTTTGTCGGTTGAACAGTAAACGTGGGAGATATTTTCAGTATGGACATTTCAGATAAAGGAATTTTACTTGTTTTATCCGGACCCGCCGGCAGCGGAAAAGGGACAATTGTAAAAAACATTCTTGAAAGAGACAACATGATACGACTTTCCGTATCGGCAACGACGCGCGCACCGCGTCCGGGGGAGATCGATGGGGTGCATTACAGTTTTGTTTCCTCTCAAAAATTTGAAGAAATGATTGCATCCGATGAAATGCTTGAGCACACACGCTACTGCGGGAACTATTACGGAACACCGAGAGAACATGTAAACAAAATGCTGGAAAGCGGCATATCGGTTATTCTTGAGATTGAGCTTGAAGGTGCCATGAACATCCGCAGACTTTGCCCGGATGCAGTCCTTGTTTTGCTTCTTCCACCTGATTTTAAAACACTTGAAAACCGCTTGAGAGGGAGGCACACAAACACCGAAGACGATATAAAAAACAGACTCGAACGCGCAAAAACCGAGGTCTCGTTTTTTGATAAATATGACTATGTTGTGATAAATGAGGACAACATGTATGAAAAGGCAGCCACAACTGTTTTGAACATACTTGACTCCGAAAGACATCGCACATCAAGAAACAAATCCATTCCGACCGACTTTTTCGGATAAACAAAAGGAGAACACAGAAAATGATAATCAAACCGACAATCGATCAATTATCGAAAGGCAAATACAATCGCTACACGCTCGTTCAGGCAGCCGCAAAGGGCGCAAGACTTATTACGGATGAGTATGTTAGAGAG
>CALBLD010000354.1 GCA_937895775.1 uncultured Clostridia bacterium | reverse complement strand
TTCAGCCGTCGGAAACAGCAAAAATATCGATCGTGCTGATTCTTGCATGGTATTTCGATAAATTTTACCGACAGGTTCATCTCCGAAATCATTATTTCATAACAACCTGCTTCAGTATTTTCTTTCCCGGATTGATACTTGCGATGACATGCGGACTGGTTTACCTTGAGAATCATGTTTCCGGAACAATAATTATCGGGCTTATAGGTCTTTCGGTAATATGGGCAGGCGGAGGAAAGAAGATCTGGTATGTCTTATTCGTTGCGATAATCATTATAGGTATAACAATGGTCGTTTTCTTCACGGATGAAGTGACTTCGTTTTTGCCGGATTACGCGCAGAAGCGTATCTATATGTGGCTTTATCCCGAAAAATTCGATGCGCAGTCGGATACATGGCAGACGATACAGGGACTGATTGCCGTCGGCTCGGGCGGTCTGTTCGGCAGAGGCTTCGGGCAGTCTCTTCAAAAGCATCTGTTCGTATCACAGCCGCAGAATGACTTTATTTTTGCGATAGTCTGTGAGGAAATGGGATTTGTCGGAGCACTGTGTATAATCGCTCTTTACCTTGCGTTTATATGGCGCGGACTGTATATAGCCAGAAGAACTCCGGATACCTTTTCGGCGGTTACCGCTGTCGGTATTACCGCACATGTCGGTATTCAGGCATTTCTGAATATGATGGTTGTTACCGCAGTTATACCGAATACCGGTATAACATTGCCGTTCTTCTCATACGGCGGGTCGTCACTTGTTATCCTTATGGTTGAAATGGGGATACTTCTCAGCATATCACGCTACTCAAGAATAAGTAAATAAATCTACCCGGAGAATACATCTATGAAAGTGGTAATGGCATGCGGCGGAACCGCCGGACATATAAATCCCGCACTCAGTATCGCGTCGATCCTCAAAAAAAATATTGAGAATTGTGAAATCGAATTTGTAGGCACAAAGGACAGACTTGAAAGTACGCTTGTCCCGAAAGCCGACTATCCGATACATTTCATTGAGATATACGGTCTTAAACGCAGCCTTTCGCTGAAAAATATAAAAACAGCATGGAAAACGATCACGTCGGTTGCGGCTTGTAAAAAGCTCCTCAGACGGATAAAACCCGATCTTGTCGTCGGAACGGGCGGTTATGTCTGCTTCCCGGTATGCTATGCCGCCGCGTCACTGCATATTCCTGTCGCTCTGCACGAGGCAAATGCCGAACCGGGCTTTGCTGTAAAAATGCTGAAAAACCGTGCCGATCTGATATTCGTTAATTTTGAAGATGCAGGCAAATTCCTGAAATCGTCAAAGAGCAGGATTGTTCATTCGGGCATGCCGATCGATTGTCGGTTTGATGAAATCGACAGAAAAGACGCAAGAGTGAAGGTCAGACTTTCCGATGCCGAAAAGATCAGTATACTTTCGTTCGGCGGAAGCCTCGGGGCAGCACATATAAATAATGCCGTTCTCGGCTTTATGAAGAATTATCTGCCCGAGCATCCGGATGTGAGCCTTACGCATGCCTCCGGCGGAAAATCGTATGCCGAAATGAAGAAACTGTTCGATGAAGCGGGACTCGGCAAATACCCGAATATATCGCTTGTCGATTACATATATGATATGCCGGTCAGAATGGTTGCCGCCGACCTTGTGATCTGCCGCTCGGGCGCATCAACATTGTCGGAGCTTGCCGCGACTTCAAAGCCGTCGATACTGATACCGTCGCCGAATGTCACAAACAACCAGCAGTATAAAAACGCGAAACTGCTTGCAGATATGGGTGCCGCCGTGCTGATCGATGACGATAAACTGACCCCGGATTCGCTTGCCGCGGCAGTGGACGGGATAATCTCTGACAGGGAAAAACTTGCCGCGATGCAGACCGCCGCAGGAAAATTTGCCGTAAAAGATACCGAATCAATCATATTTGAAAATCTTATGTCGATAGTGAAAAACAAAAAATAAATGATTCCGCCGACAAACGGAGGAATCAAACGGAAGAGTTATGAAAAAAAAGACGACTAAGCCGAATGGGTACGCACCGCGCGAAAGCACGGTGTTTACCGAGTTTTCGGAACAGAATAGGTTCGGGCGCGGCATTACAACTGTGATTGTTGTGTGCGGCGTTGTCGTCGTGCTTGCCGTTTTCGTCGCAGTGCTTGTCAGAATGTTTTTCAGGGTCGATTCGATAGTTGTTGACGGAGTGAATTATTACGGTTACGAAACACTTCTCGAAAAGGCGGGACTTTCAAAGGGACAGACTATTTTTACCGTCTCCGAAAAAAAGATAAGGGAAAGGCTTACAAAGAGCCTGCCTTATGTTCACGATGTAAGTGTGGAGCTGAAGTTTCCGTCATCGGTTCATATGGTTATAACTGAAGAACTTCCCGCGTTTTACTTTGAAATGGACGGCGAGTTTTTTCTGATAAACGATGAAATGAAGGTTCTTGACCGATATTCGGATGAAAAAATTCTGAAAGAAAAAAATCCGGATGTTATGCTTGTAAAAATACCCGAGGTGAGAAAGGCAATAACATCGAAAAAAGTTGAATTTGTGTCCGATTTCGAATCGAAGCATACAGATGAGCTTTTGTATGCGATCTCGAAATGGTTTGACAAACTGACGGATATAAATATAGAAAACAGGTTTGATATCTGCCTCGTTTATGAAGGCAGGCTTGAACTTCGGTTCGGAAGCTTTACCGATTTTGTGGACAAGCTTGCACTTGCCGAGCGGATGATCGATTATTACCCGTCGGACGCATCCGGAATCTTTATACTGGATGATGTAAATGAAGGGATAGCAAGAATCGACGGTGACGAATCGGGCTGAAAAGTCGGGTCAATTGTAAAGAATTCGTTAATTTTATTTTGTTTCTATTGAAAAAGAACGAAAAAAAATATATAGTTGTATGTATAAAAATGCGTGAAAATGTATTGTACTAAAATCTGGAGGATTTAAGAGCTATGTCACTTGAAACAATGGAAATGGAAGTTGATTGCTCCACGAAAATTAAAGTAATCGGTGTCGGCGGCGGCGGAAATAATGCTGTCAACCGTATGATAGACGGCGGTGTTTCCGATGTTCAGTTTATTGCGGTCAATACCGACCGTGCCGCTCTGCTGAAGTCGAGAGCCGATGAAAAGGTCGTTATAGGCGAAAAACTGACGCGCGGACAGGGTGCCGGTTCCAATCCCGAAGTCGGTGCCGCAGCCGCGGAGGAAAATATCGAA
>CALBLD010000353.1 GCA_937895775.1 uncultured Clostridia bacterium | reverse complement strand
GAAACGCGGCTTCCGCCGAGCGGGATATAGACATAATCTCTGAAGAAAGAGCTGAGCGAGATGTGCCATCTGCGCCAGAAATCGGTAACGCTTGTCGCCGTATACGGATAGTTGAAATTTTCCTTGTAATGGAAGCCTGTCATCCGGCCCATGCCGATCGCCATGTCCGAATATGCCGAAAAATCGAAATATATCTGGAACATATACGCAACGCCGCCGAAAATCAGCGCAAGGCTCGACGATGACGAAAGCGCGGCGGTGTCAAACGGCAGCAACTCGTCCGCAAGCTTTGCACAGGTGTTGGCAAGTATCGCCTTTTTCGCAAATCCGACCGAAAAACGCACGATTCCGTCGCTTACCTCGGTAACCGACACCCTTCTGTGCAGAAGTTCCTCGTTGACATCGGCGTATCTTACGATCGGTCCGGCAATGCACTGGTGAAATGACGCGGTATAGAGGAGCAGCAGACCGTAACTCTTCTGCGCAGGCACTTCTTTTCTGTAAACGTCAACCGTGTAGGAAAGAAGCTGGAAAGTGTAGAAGGAAATACCGATCGGCAGTGCGATCTGCGGAATTGTTTCGGGAAATCCTGTAATCAGCTTTATGTTCGACAGGAAGAAGCCCGTGTACTTGAAAAAGCCGAGAAGCAGAAGATCGGCGGCGACAGTAATTATCATATACGCCTTGCGGCTGCGACCGTCCGCGGCACGATCGGTGAGGATTGCCCCGGCATAGTTCACGAACACCATTCCGCAAAGCAGAACGAGATAGGACGCGCCGCCCCACGCATAGAAGATGAGCGACGACACGAGCAGTACCGCGTTTTTCGCCTTGATCGTCGGAGCGAACATCATCGCCGCAAAATGTATCACAAAAAAGCAGAATACAAATATCAGACTTGAAAAAACCATTTTTCTATACCATTTTCATCGTTATTTGCAAAAAATCAAGGCAGAACCCTGTCAATGACATGATCGATAAGCACCCCGCGAAGCTCGGCAAGCTTGCCCTGACATTCGGGATGTCCGATCCTGTTTTCAAATTCGTCGGGATCGCCGACAAGATCGGTAAACTCGCGGTAGTTCTCGACAATATTGCCGTTTTTGCCGCGTTTGCGGATGTGTACATACTTTGCACTGCCGTCGGTGACCGCCATAAAGCCTTCTCCCTCGGCAAACGTGTATTTTCTGTCAGTTTCACGGTAGACCGACACGCCGTCGCAGGCGATCGGCTCCGCCGATGCCGCTTCAAGGCAGGTCGGCAGTATGTCGCAGGAGTTCATCATGTCGTATCTGACCTTACCCGCCTGCTCCCCGTGCGGGAAGGATATCAGCATCGGGATGCGCCAGACCTCGTCGTATGCACAGTTGTGCTTCCCCCATATTCCGTGATCTCCGAGCATTTCGCCGTGATCGGCTGTGAATATTATGAGCAGATCGTCGCCGTATTTTTCACGGGCGGCGGAAACTATCTCGCCGACTTTGTCGTCGATAAGCGAAACGACCGCGTTGTAATTCGTCCGCATGCGCTTCCAGTATGCCTCATCGTAATTGCGGCATGCCGCGTCGGGCGCGCAACTGCATCCGTCTATGTTGCCTCTGCCGTAATAATCCTTGTGGTGGATGCGGTCGGTACCCTCAAGCTCGCCCTCGCGGTGTTTTCTCGGGGTCAGCCTGTCGGCATCGACCCGCTTTATATATTCCTCGGGCGCGTCCATCGGATAGTGCGGTCCGCTGAACGAGACCCACGCAAACAGCGGCTTGTCCGGGTCGGCGTTTTTTATGTATTCGGTCGCCTTATCGCCGACCCATACGTCCGGATGAAGGTGAAGCGGTCCCGGGAAAGGATACACCTTGCCGAGGCTTCGGTCCCATACCGCCCTGCGCATAGCTTCAAGCGTGCCGTCGGCTTCCGCCTCCTTTGCCCAGTCGTCCATGAACCAGACCGACACCTGCTTGTCGTCCTCAAGATCAAGATGATCGATCCCGAGCGACATATAATACTCTTTGAATTCATCATACGGGAGGGTGACGTCCGGGCGGGTCTGCGAATACGGTACGGGTGCGAAATGACATTTGCCGAACATCGCAACCGTGTAATCCGAGCTGTGCAGACCTGTGAAAATATTCGGAATTGTTCCCGCAAGCGCGCATTTTCTGAAGTTGCTGTAAGCTCCGCTTCTGTGCGGATAAAGCCCGGTAAGGATCGAGCATCTTGCGGGCAGGCACCACGGACTGACCGTGTACGCATTGTCAAATCTTGTTCCGCAGTTTCCTATGGCATCTATGTTCGGCGTGCTTATCGCGCGGTTTCCGTAAATGCTCAGTACCTCACGGTTAAGCTCGTCGCAGGTTATCAGCAGTATGTTGTTTTTCTTCTTTGACATCTCTACTCTCCCATATCCGGGTCATACTCGGGGAAATTCATACATCTTATAAACTCCGACTCAAACAAAGACGAGCCGGCAAGCGTAAGTGTGACACTTTTTTTCGCAAAATTTTCGGCTTTCCGAAAGAAATCAAAATCACTGACACAGACAGCCGCACCCTCAAGCGAGCTGTTGCCGACAAAATCGGCAACACGCGCGATACGCTCGGGCAAAAGTCCGGTTCTTGCTGCCGAAAACCGATTCACGTGAGAGCCGAGTCCGCCCGCGATTACCGCCCTTTTTATATCGCCGAGCCGCAGACCCGCCCCGTTGACAAGGCAGACGACCGCGGCGCATATCGCACCCTTGGCAAGCATGTATGCGTGAACATCGTCGGCTGTAATGTATATGTCCCGCTCTCCGTCAATGATATATCTGCCGCCGATCAGTTCTCCGTCGGGAGTAATTATACCGCTGTCGAGCAGAATCGAGATAAGATCGGCAAGTCCGCCGCCGCATATTCCGATCGGAGGCTTGCCGCCGACCGTGCGGAAGATCGGTCTGCCGCCCTCAAGTCCGACCACCGAGCATATCGCTCCGGGGATGCCGCCGACTCCGCAGCTTATTCCCGCGCCTTCAAGTGCGGGACCCGCCGCCGCAGATGCGACAAGCAGTCCGCCCCTGCCGTCGGTGACCGCCATTTCCCCGTTTGTGCCGAGATCGACAAACAGGGTCGGTCGGTCGACATCCGGAAGTCGGTATTTCAACGCCCCGCAGACAAGATCCCCGCCGATAAATGCGGACGCAATCGGGGCGGTTCTTATAACAGCTCCGCTCTTTTCCATGCGGACGGTACGGCTTTCGGTAAACGGGGGCGCAAACGGTACTCTCGCAAGTGACGCGGGAGACACCCCGCAAAAAAGAGCGGTAATTGCGGGATTGCCCGCCGCCACTCCCGTAATCGGTGCGGACACCCCGAGATCACGGCAAAGCCTGACAATCGCATGGTCAACCACGTCGCAGACAAGTCTGTGCATTATGTCGGTCTTTCCGTCCACTGCCGCCGATATCCTGCTTATCACATCCGCGCCGAACATTTTCTGCGGGTTGTCGGCAGTGATTTCGGCGATTATCCCGCTGTTTCGGTCAACCGCCGCGACCGCAAGCGTCGTCGTTCCGATATCGACCGCGATTCCCGCCATATCGGCACAGGAGGTGTCCTTTTTGCGGACAAACACCGCTTCGCTTTGCGGCAGACTTTCGATCACCGCTCCCGCATCGGTGCAGACATATCTGCATGCCGGAAGAGTGATCGGCGTATCACCCGCGGTGACTGTCCCGCCCGACAGATCGGCAAGGCCGCCGCTTATCAGCTTTACACGGCACTTTCCGCAGGCACCCCTGCCGCCGCAGGGAGAATCGACGATCACGCCGAGCCTCGCCAGTGCCTCACTGAGTCGCACACCCGAAAAAGTCGGGGAAATTGTAACGGATTTTGATTTCGGATTATTCAGATCGGACATAGCCTGACTCCGGGTCACATTTTACATCAGTATACCACAATTTATTGTCCAAATCAAGAACAAGCATTGAAAATTTTTCCGTCGGAGCGGACTTTTTTGTCTGCCCCGACGGAGTTTTCAGCGTATTCTTATTCTTACAAAGTCGATCTTTGCCTTTTCCTCGTTGCTTTCGTCGTCTATGGTATTTGCGTAATAGAGAGTTTTGCCGTCAGCCGAGAAAAACAGAGACGCAGAGTAGCCAAGACCGCTCTTGCCGCTGTATTCAAGCGGGTTCTTTACAAGTTCAAATGTCTCGCCGTAGTCAAAGCTTACGAAAAGCTCGTTGTTTTTCGCGCCGTATTTCGCCGAAACTATGAGCATGCCGCAGTCACCGCCCACAGGCGTCCATGCGCACCAGGGTGCCGAACCGCAGGTCTGACCGTCCTTTGTTTTCAGGACCTCGCCCTTTTCGCCCGATCTCCAGTCGTCTATCGAATCGACGATTTTGAAGTATATCGTCGCTCCCTTGTCGGGCAGTGTACTGCAAACCTCGTAAACGCCGAAGTATTTGCCGTTGCCCATCTTTGCGACGACCGCCATGCCGGGTCGCTCGGTCTGATCGTCGAGCGTGACCATGTCAAATTTCTCCGACCAGTTTTTGCCGTCGGTCGATGTTTTGTAGACCAGCTTCTGCGAATGAACCTCATGCTCCGATTCATCCGAATAGAAGCAGTAAAGCTTGCCGTTTTCATACATTATGTACGGCTCGTACAGACCCTCGGAAAGCCCCCCTGCCGTGTCCACGACCGAATACTCCTTCCAGCTCTTTCCCTGATCGGTGCTTGTCCACACGCAGACTGCCGTTTTCACCTTCTGCCCCGCGTCTATCGAGATCGCCGAAAGAATGATCGTTCCCTCGGAAAGCTCGCCCATCTTTGTCGGAAGCTCAAACAGATGCGGGTTCCAGCATGCCTCGATCGATTTGTCGAATTCTTCGTATGCCCTGCCGCACTGGAGCCACTTGCCGCCGCCGTCTGTGGAACGTGCAACGCGTATGCTGGTCGGCCCGCCGGTTTTTCCGCTGTCCGAGATCGAATATGCGGCAAGAAGCGTGCCGTTCTTGTCACCGTTGTGCGCAAGCTCGATCACCGACGGATAGCCGATTCCGTTGCCCCATGTCTGGATCGGTGCCTTTGCGATCGTCGAAATGACCTCGGGAACAAGCTCCGCTTTCGATGCCTTTATCGGATCGTCGGCGATTGAGCCGGATTTTACCGTCCCGACCGGGATGTTCAGCGTTTTATCATTTATAAAGTCTTCGATCATGACATTCACCGCCTCAACGGTCGCAATAGGGGTGTTCCCGACTATCGCAACGCGTTTTTCGCCTACCGTAATGCTGTAATAGTATTTTTTTTTTGATTTTGACGCATCAAGTGCGTCCTTTGCCGCCGTCGATTCGGCACGGTCGGTAGCTCCGACAAGTATCTCTCTGCCGCCCGCGTCGGGGTAATCGCCGGACGCGCCCTTGTCGGCTTTAGCCTCGCATCCGAGTGCTTTTGCGAGCCTGTTTGCCGCCGCCGACACCGCCGCGCCGCCGAATCCCGGATAGACGACCGTGAATCCCGAAAGATCGACGCTTTCCGCCGTTGTTGTTTCGGGAGCCGTTGTCGTCGCACCCGCAGTCGTGCCGATGCCGCCGTCGGTCTTTTTGCAGGCGGCAAACGCCGTAAGGCAGGCGCATGCAATCAGCAGCACCGCCGTCGCTCTAATTCGCTTCATATGATTTCCTTTCGTATCGGAGATGCCTCTCAGCTTATTCCTATTTTCACAAATTCGATCTTTGCTTTTCCCTTACCGTTATCGGTCGTGTTGGCATAATACAGCGTTCTGCCGTCTGCCGAGAAGAAAAGCGACGCCGAATAGCCGTACCCGTTTTCGTTCGGATAATTAAGCGGATTTTCGACAAGCTCAAATGTCTCGCCGTAATCGTAACTCACGAAAAGTCTGTTGTCGCCGGTTCCGTATTTTGCCGAGACGACAAGCGTTCCGCACTCACCTCCGACAGGCGACCATGCGCACCACGGCGCGGAGCCGCAATCCTGACCGTTTTTCGCGGTCAGTTTTCTGCCGAGGTTTCTGCTGTCCCAGTTGTCGGGCGAATCCGTTATCTTGTAATAGACCGGAACTCCGCCGCCCTTGTCATTTCCGACCTCGTAGACGGCAAAAAACTTCCCGTTGCCCATTTTTGCGATCGATATCATGCCCGGACGCCATGCGTAATCGTCGGGAACCACCATATCGTGCGGTCCCGACCAGTTTTTACCGTCGGACGTTTTTTTGTAAACCAGTGACTGCGAATGTTTTGTTGTCGCATCATCGGAATAGAAGCAATAAAGGTATCCGTTTTCGCAAAGCAGAAACGGCTCCCATACGCCGTCACCGATGCCTCCGCCTTCGGCTACCACAGAATACTGCTCCCAGCTCTCCCCGCAGTCAAAGCTTCGCCATATCGAAATCGTCGATTTTCTGCTCTGCCCCGGGTCTATCGATCCGCCTGCGAGCAGAAGCGTACCTGCCGGCATGTCGCCGATCCTTGTCGGAAGCTCAAACAGATGCGGATTCCAGCACGCCTCTATCGTCGTGTCGAAACTTTCGTACACCTTTGCTGCAAGCACAAAGGTATGCCCGCCGTCCGAACTTCGTGCGATACGCAGAGAGGTTCTGCCGCCCGTAAGACCGCTGTCCGCCACGCTGTACGCCGCGATGATAAGTCCGTTTCTGCTTCCGCTGTGCTCAAGCACTATCACCGACGGGCATCCGACACCCTTGTCCCATGATTTATCGGGTGCGTCCGCGACCGTACTCTTCACACGCGGCTGCCAGACCCTCCCGCTCGGAGTAATTACAGGCTCGCCCGCGATTTCGGTAACCGTCGTCGTCGGTGCGGATGTGACGCCCGGATGTGTCGTCGTTGCGGGCGGTGCGGATGTGTCTTTCGGACCTGTCGTTGTCACGGGCGGCAAAGCCGTGCTGACCTGCGGCAATGTCGTCGTGCGGGATACTGTGGTTGTCTGTGTCGGCTGATTCGTCACGGGTGCCGATGTGATCGGCTTCACTGTCGTTGCGGGGACAGCCGTTGACGGCTGTCCCGCAGTCGTAGTTTTGTTGTCGGTTCCTGTCGCCGAAACCGTGCTTACATGAGCGGTCGTTGTGCCGTCGGTCAGCCGACTGCTGTCAGCGATGTCATTCCCGCCGCATCCGGCAAGAACTGCACAGACAACAGCCGCCGCACAGACCGTTGAAACAAGTCTTTTCATGCACGCCACACCCATTCTCAGTTGTTTTTAAGCGGGTCTTCGATGACAATCCTTGCAAATTTGATCTGACCGAAGCCGTCGCCCCAGTTTGCCGTATTGCCGTAAAGCACGGTGCCGTCATCAAGTGCAAAGAGTGTGGGCGAACGACCCGTTTTTTCGCCCGAATAAGGAATCGGATTGTCGATTGCCTCGAAGGATTTGCCATAGTCAAAGCTTGCGTATATGTACCTCTCGCTGCCGACTCTCTCAACCACAAGAAGCGTTCCGCACTCGCCGCCCGCAGGCGTCCATGCGCAGAAGGGAGCAGAACCGACCTTTGAGGAACCGCCCTTTGTTACAGAGGTCAGCTTTGTGCCGTGATCCTCTTTCTGCCAGTCGCCGTCAAGATCATCGACAATCTTGAAATAGATGTCGTTTCCGACGCCCGCAACCTCGTTACTGCATATCTCATAGGGCATGAAATACTTTCCGTTGCCCATTTTCGCAATCGATATCATGCCCGGACGCCAGTGATATTCCTCGATTTCCACAAGTTCGCCCCAGTTTTTGCCGTCGGTCGATTTTTTGTATACAAGCTTCTGATCGTGTTCGGGGTCGGAGTCGTCCGAATAGAAGCAGTAGAGCGCATCGTTTTCATACATGATAAACGGCTCCCAAACGCCGTATCCGATGCCGCCGCCTTCGGCAACCACCGAATACTGCTCCCACGACTTGCCCTGATTGAAGCTTCTCCAGATTGTTACATGAGATTTTGTTTTGGTGTCCTTGGTGATCGTCGTACCCGACAGCAGAACCGTGCCTGCGGGCATGTCGCCCACCTGTACGGGAAGCTCGAACAGGTGCGGCTCCCAATGTTTTGTCATCGTGGAATCAAGTCCTTCAACCACTGTCGAAACAAGCTTCCATGTTTCTCCCCTGTCCGAACTGCGATAGACTCTGAAACAGGAGTTGTCCGACTCAAAGCTTGCGAGCATTATCCCGTTCTTGTCGCCGCTGTGCTGAAGCTCTATGATCGTCGGATAGGATGAACTTTTCGTCTTTTCCGGCGGCTGATAAACGGTCGAAACGATCTCGGATTTGAAGCGTGCGCCGTTCGATGCGGTAACTATGCGGAAATCGTAGCCGTCGCCGATCGACTGTCCTTTGTCAAGAAGCAGATAACAGCCGTCCTCACGCTTTTCAAGATAGCTTTCACAGACGGCGTTTACCGCCTGAACGGTTGCGTCCGGCTTGTCGCCGACTATCACAATCCGATCGTTGTCGGCGATTGTCACCGAGTAATTATACTCTTTCTTTGAACCTGCGGCTGTCAGCGCATCCTTTGCCGCCGACGATTCGGGACGGTCGGTGTCGCCGACGAGAATTTCAAGTCCGCCGTCGTCGGGATAATCGCCGGAGGCACTCTTGTCGGCTTTTGCCTCGCATCCTATAAGCTTTGCGAGTTTTGCGGCACTTTCCCTTATATTTGCCGATGCAAATCCGGGATATACGACCGTATATCCGTCAAGCTTTCCGGTAAAACCGGGTGCGGGAGGCTCCTCTGTCGAAGCGGTCGTTGTTGCGGTTGCCGCAGGGTCTTTTTTTGCGGGACATCCGGCAAATACCATAAGTCCGCACGCCGATGCAAGGACAACCGACAGAAGTCTGAATATTTTTTTCATTTTATAACCCTTCCTTTTCAGCTGTTTTTAAGCGGATCTTCAATAACAAGTCTTACAAATTTAATCTGACCGAAGCTGTCGCCCCAGTTTGTCGTGTTTCCGTAAAGCACGGTCTTGCCGTCGTCAAGTACAAAGAAGGATGGTGAATAGCCTGTCATCCTTTCGGTCGGGATCGGGTTTTCGATCGCTTCAAAACTCTTTCCGTAGTCAAAGCTTACATAAATATACTTTTGTCCGCCCGTGTTCGCGGTCACGATAAGGGTTCCGCATTCGCCGCCGGCGGGTGCCCATGCGCAGAAGGGTGCCGAGCCGATTATCTTTGCGCCGCCCTTTGTTACAGAGGTCAGCTTGGTACCGTGATCTTCCTTCTGCCAGTCGCCGTCAAGATCATCGACGATCTTGAAGTATATATCGTAGTCGGTGTAGCCGGCAACCTGTCTGCTGCCCACTTCGTAAGGCATAAAATATTTGCCGTTGCCCATCTTTGCGATCGAGATCATGCCCGGACGCCAGTGGGATTCCTCAAATGCGGCGATTTCAACAAGTTCGCCCCAGTTCACGCCGTCGGTCGATTTCCTGTAAACAAGCTTCTGATCGTGCTCGGGATCCGAGTCGTCCGAATAGAAGCAATAAAGTGCGCCGTTTTCGTACATGATGAACGGTTCCCACAGTCCCTCGTTGAGACCGCCCGCCTCGGCTACGACCGAGTACTGCTCCCACGTCTTGCCCTGATTGAAGCTTCTCCAGATTGTTACATGTGTTTTTTTGTCGTTACTGCTGTTTATAGTTGTTCCCGACAGCAGGATTGTTCCCTCGGGCATGTCGCCCACCTGACAGGGAAGCTCGAAAAGATGCGGCTCCCAGTGTTTTGTCAGGGTGGGGTCAAGCTTTTCGACAGCCGTCGAAAGCGGCTTCCATGTCGCGCCCTTGTCGGAACTCCGATAGACTCTGAACCCGCTTGAACCCTTTGCAAAGACCTCAAAACTTGCGAGCAGTATACCGTTGCTGCTCCCGTTGTGCTGAAGCTCTATGATCGTCGGATACTGCGAACCCTTGGATGTCGCCAGATTCAGATTGGGCTGATAAACGGTCGAAATAATCTCCGACTTGAAGCGCACACCATTCGACGCAGTAATTATCGGCAGATCGTAACCGTCGCTGATCATCTGACCCTTTGCAAGGAGCAGATAGCTGCCGTCGTCACGCTTTTCGATGTAGCTTTCGCATATGGCGATCACTGCCTCAACGGTCGCGTCGGGCTTGTCGCCGACTATCACGATGCGGTTGTTGTCGGTGACCGTCACGCTGTAATTATATGCTCTCTTTGAGCCTGCGGCTGTCAGCGCATCCTTCGCCGCCGCCGATTCGGCGCGGTCGGTATCACCTACAAGGATTTCAAGCCCGCCGTTATCCGCATAATCGCCGGATGCTCCCTTGTCGGCTTTCGCCTCGCATCCGATAAGCTTTGCAAGTTTTGCGGCACTTTCCCTTATGCTTGCCGCCGCAAATCCGGGATACACGACCGTGTACCCGTCAAGTTTCCCGGTAAAATCGGACGCGGGAGTATTGTCGGTTGACGCGGTCGTTGCGGTTGCAGCAGGATCCTGCTTTGCGGGACATCCGGTAAATATCGCAAGACTGCACGCAGATGCAAGGACAAGAGACAGAAGTCTGAGTTTTTTCATTTGTATGGCAATTCCTTTCTTTGAGCTGTGCCTGTTTTCTTTGCAGGCAAAGAAAACAGGCACACACGGGTCTGACGCCGATTTCCGGACTTTTATCCCCGATTACTTAAGTTCAAAAGCTTCTTCGATCCTTATTTTTGCGAACATTATCTTGTTCAGCTTTTCCTCACCCGGAACGGTCTGCGCATAGAAGAGCGTCTTTCCGTCGGCGGAAGCGAAGAATGAAGGCGAATAGCCGGTATTTCTTCCTACATAGGGAAGCGGATTTTCGATCGCTTCAAAAGTTTCGCCGTAATCGAAGCTTATGTAGATAAACTTGTTGCCGCCCGAATTTGCGGTAACGAACACGATTCCGTTTTCGCCGATGCCGGGCATATATCCGCACCAGGGTGCCGAGCCGATATAGCTTGCTCCGCCCTTCGGTACAAGCAGTGTCCCGGGATCGGAAGGATTCCAGTCGCCGTCGATAGTGTCTACGACCTTGTAATAGATGCGGTCGGTGTGCGGCTCCGCCATCGGACCGTCAAGAACCTCGTAAGACGCAAAGAATTTGCCGTTGTTCATCTTCACAACCGAGATCATACCCGGACGGTAAACCGGGTCGTCCATTGCGACGCACTCGGTGAAATCGGTCCACCTTATGCCGTCCTTCGATCTCTTATAGACCAGTTTCTGATCGTGTTTGGGGTCGGAGTCGTCCGAATAGAAGCAGTAGAGATATCCGTTCTCGTAAAGTATGCAGGGTTCCCACAGACCCTCGCCGAGACCGCCCGCCTCTGCGACTATGCTGTACTGCTCCCAGTTTTTGCCCTGATTGAAGCTTCTCCAGATGGTCACATGAGATTTTGTGCTGAGGTCGCTGCTGATCGTCGTACCCGACAGCAGGAGCGTTCCCTCGGGCATGTCGCCCACCTGACAGGGAAGCTCGAAAAGATGCGGCTCCCAATGGCTCGTAAGTGTGGGGTCGAACTTTTCGACCGCGGTCGAAAGCGGTTTCCATGTCTCTCCCTTATCCGAACTGCGATAAACTCTGAACCCGCTCGAACCGCTTGCAAATACCTCAAAACTTGCAAGCAGTATGCCGTTCTTGCTTCCGTTGTGTTCAAGCTCTATGATCGTCGGGTACTGCGAACCTTTGTAGGACGCAACCGCAAGATTTGGCTGATAAACGGTCGAAATGATCTCCGACCTGAAGCGCACGCCGTTTGATGCCACAATCACCGGCAGGTCGTAGCCGTAAGACAGTCCCTGCTCTTTTGTGAGCATTATGTACACGCCGTCGTCACGTTTTTCGATGTATTTTTCAACAAGATCGGACACTGCCTGAACGGTCGCATCCGGCTTGTCGCCGACTATCACGATTCTGTTGTTGTCGGCAATCGTCACGCTGTAATTATAGTTTCTCTCCGAGCCGGATGCGGTCAGCGCGTCCTTTGCCGCCGCCGATTCGGCGCGGTTTGTGTCGCCTATAAGAATTTCAAGCCCGCCGTTATCCGCATAATCGCCGGATG
>CALBLD010000352.1 GCA_937895775.1 uncultured Clostridia bacterium | reverse complement strand
TATGCTGTCATTTGCTTTGATGAATTCGTCTTTTGTAAAATATACTTTGTTGCTCATTCCGGTATCTCCCGATAAATCAGTCTTTGTGTATACTTTATCACACCGGGAGAAAAAGTGTTATAAAACTTTTGCTGTTTATTATGTAAATCTTGCTTTTTTTGAAAAAGCAGTGTATAATGTAAACGTATCTTGGAAAGGGCGGAGAAATACTGTGAACGATCTTGTTATAACCGCAAATTATTCGGATGGGATCGGCATACTGGAGCCGCACTGTCATGACTGTCATCAGATAGTGTACGTAGATCGCGGAAATGCAAGCTTTATGATAAATTCGGTGAGATATGACGTAAAAGCACCATGTGTGGTCATAATAAGCCGCTTTGAAGAACATTCGATCATCGAGTGCGACAACAGTTACAGCCGATATGTCCTGCGTATCCGTCCGACGCTTGACGGAGTGGACGGTTACAATGCAAAACTTCTCTTTTCGGTACTCGTAAACCGACCGAGATTTTTCTCTCACGTAATATCTGTCGGCGAAAATGCCGGAATGGTAGAGGAAACAATGCGGAGAATATGCGAAGAAAAAAACGTCGGAGGAATGTATTCGGAAAAAATGCTCGGACTGCTGCTACAGATGCTGCTGCTCTCTGTCTGCCGTGCGGAGCCGCGACTGCTTTTGTCGGAGAACGGCGGAGATTTTGATATGATATTCAGCATAAAACAGAAGTTCGAAACCGATTACAGGAAAAATTACTCGCTGCGGGAGATTGCGGATGAATATCATATAAGCTGTTCGAGACTTTCGCATCTTTTCCGTGAGGTGACGGGAAAGCCGGTCATGGGCTATCTTATGTCGTGCAGAATCGCGGGTGCAAAGCATATGCTTGCCGAAACCGAAATGCCCGTCGGGACGGTCGCCGAAAACTGCGGTTTTTCGGATTTCAGTAATTTCAGCAGGACTTTCAGAAGCGTTACCGGACAGTCACCGAGCGATTTCAGAATCAGAAACGCATCGGAAAATGATCGGACGGCAGAATAAATTCTCCCGGCAGAGATTCTGTCGGGAGAATTTTTTGTATCTGTGCGGTGTTATTCCACGTCCTGCAATGCGTCGTAGCCTTCTTCGCCTGTTCTGACCTTGACGACATTTTCAACATCGTAAACAAATATCTTTCCGTCGCCGATGTGACCGGTGTAAAGAACCTTTTTTGCGGTTTCGATTATCCTGCGCACCGGGATTTTGCTGACGACGATATCAAGCTGTATTTTCGGGAGAAGCGATGCTTCGACTTCGACGCCGCGGTAATATTCCGGTTTGCCCTTCTGTACGCCGCAGCCGAGCACATGCGTGAGTGTCATTCCGGTTACGCCGAGATCTACAAGTGCTTTTTTCAACGCCTCAAACCGCATTTCCTTGCATATGATCTCAACTTTGGTGAACTTGTGACCGTCGGTCGGCGTTTCGTCAAAGGAAGGAAGACGCGTTACCGTAACGGCTTCCGCTTCCGGAACATCTCCCGCAACCATGACCGTTTCACTGTCGGTTGTAGCGGTGTCGGGGAGCATTGCAAATCCTCCGTATGCCGACAGCAGACCGTGTTCGGCGATGTCAAGACCCTCTATCTCGTCGCATGCGGGCGCACGCAGACCGATCGTGTGCTTGATTATTACAAAAATGACGGTTATCGCAACGCCGACATATGCACATACCGAAGCGACACCGAGCGTCTGAACACCGAAAAAGCGGAACCCGCCGCCGTAGAATACGCCCTTCATGGTACTTCTGCCGTTTGCGAACAGCCCGGTCAGTACGGTACCGAGAAGTCCGCATACAAAGTGAACCGATATTGCACCGACCGGATCGTCGATCTTCGCAACCTTGTCGAAGAACTCAACCGAAATTACGATTACAGTACCGAATATTATACCCATGACGGCTGCTGCCCACGGCTCAACCGCATCACAGCCTGCGGTAATTCCGACAAGTCCGGCAAGTGCCGCGTTGTATGTCATCGATACATCAGGCTTTTTGTAGCGTATCCATGTTATGATGAGAGTCGTACAGCAGGCGACCGATGCGGCAAGGTTCGTGTTGAAGAATATAAGACCCGCGGATTCCATAAGTCCGTCGCTGTCCATGCCGACAGTCGATGCGCCGTTGAAGCCGAACCAACAGAACCACAGGATGAATACGCCGAGTGCGGCGATCGAAAGATTGTGACCGAGAATGGCTTTCGGCTTTCCGTTTTCGTCATATTTGCCGATTCTCGGACCGAGCATTTTTGCGCCGATCAGAGCGCACAGTCCGCCGACCATGTGGACAGCCGCCGATCCCGCAAAATCGTGGAAGCCGAGCTTTGAGAGCCATCCGCCGCCCCATATCCAGTGACCCGAGATCGGGTAAATGAAAAGCGAGATCGCCGCCGAGTAGATGCAGTAAGCCGAAAATTTTGTTCTTTCAGCCATTGCTCCCGAGACGATCGTTGCCGATGTCGCACAGAAGACCGTCTGGAATATGGCATATGCCCAAAGAGGAACACCCGCAGGGAGAATGTCCGAATAATCCTTCATGATAAACGGATCGATCCAGCCGAACAAAGCGTTTCCGGTGCCGAACATGATTCCGAATCCTATAAGCCAGAAGCAGGGCGTTCCGATGCAGAAATCCATAAGGTTCTTCATGAGAATGTTTCCCGTGTTCTTGGCACGGGTGAACCCCGCTTCGCACATCGCAAAACCCGCCTGCATGAAGAAAACGAGAGCTGCTCCGAGCAATACCCAGATTGTGTTTGATGAGTTGTAAGACATGATGGTTCCTTTCCCGCAAAAACAGAGAAGAAGGGACAGGTGTCCTTTCAAGACGCCGTTGTCCCTTCTTACTGTTATGCAATTGTCAGATTTAAAGCGAAAGTGCCGACAGAAAACAATGTTTCTGTCGGCACCCTTGCCTTTATGTCGGCTATTATACACCTTTTTCTGTGTTTGTCAAGTGCTTTTTTAAAAAAAGTGCATTTTTTTGAAAACGGCAGGCAGTCACGATGTTCCGACCGTATTGACAGACGTGAGTCTGTGTGCTACAATAATCCGACGATGAAGTATCGGTAGGAAAGGATGATCCTGTAATGTATGATGATGTTTTCGAAAGGCTCGGACGCTCGGAATTCAGGTCGCGTTTCCGCCTGACGCAAAAGGATATTGACTATATCGACAGGGTCGGATTCGAAAAAATCGGATCTCACGCCGCAGATTTTGTTGCAAAGAGACTTGCTCCGGCATATATACCGAATGACGGCAGACAGACGCCGATGCGTGGTCATCCGGTTTTTGTTGCACAGCACGCCTGCGCATGCTGTTGCCGCGGCTGTATGTACAAATGGTATCGGATTCCTCCGGGCAGAGAGCTTACCGAGGATGAACAAAAAATGACAGTCGGGATCCTTACCGAATGGATAAAGAGAGAATACAGGAGACTTAAGTTGAGCCTCCCGCTTTTTGCGCAGCTTCAAATGTGAACGGCGTGTTAAGATTTCGAACACCCGGTAAACATTTGCTTTTTTCTGAAATTTCATTGACTTTTGGTGTCAGATTGTGGTAAAATACCATATGCATTTTGCAGACGATTTTTGTGCAAAGCCGATCGGACGCAACGGTTCGCGGCAGAGTGAAATGTAAGTTATGAAGGAACGGTACATTATTATGATAAAGAACGGAAAGATAAAATTCAGAAGCATTCTGTCGGTTTTTGTTGTAGCGGCGATGCTCGCAGTACCTGCTTTGTCGCTTGCCGGATGCGGTATATTCCCGATCGGGGGTACCACAACCGCCGCAGGCTCCGGAGATATCGGGGACGATCCCAAAATCAATATAGAGCAGGAAGAAAATCCCGCACTCGAAATATCCGAACTCATGGTATATAATACCGTTGGCGCAAAGGATGCTTACGGCGAATATTGCGGTTGGGTTGAGATATACAATCGCGGCGGCGATAAAGTAAAACTTTCGGACTATACGATTTCGATAAATAACGACGATCCCGTCGCACTGCCGTCGGTTGAGCTCGCTCCCGGAGAATATACCGTGCTTTTCTCAAACGGCAAAAACGGCAGTACCGATCTTCCGCTGATTCTGCCTGTCAAAGGGGTGCTTGTGCTTCGCCACGGTAAATATGCCACCGATAAAGTGTCATATCTGAACGCAAATGCCAACTGCTCCTTCCTGCCGTCAACGGGAAAGGAAACGTCTCAGCCTACGCCCGGATATGCGGCGGTCAGGGAAAGGGATAACCTGATAATCAGCGAGCTTATGTCGTCAAACGATCTTTATCCGGTAAAGGGGAAGCTTTGCGACTGGGTGGAGCTTTATAATGCGGGAGATGTCGATATCGATCTTTCAAACTATTATGCGTCGAACAGTACCGGAAATCTTTACAGGTGTAAGCTTCCCGAAAAGGTGCTGAAACCCGGGGAATATCTGCTTCTCTGCTGTGAGGATGATGTCGATTTCAAACTGTCGAAATCAGGTGACAGCGTATATGTAACAAGAACGGACGGCGTGCTCGCCGCTTCGGTTGTCTTTGATGCAATGGAGAAAAACACCGCATGGACGTATGATTGCGGAATCGTCAAAAAACCGTCTCCCGGCTACCCGAATACCGAAAGCGGTTATCTGCAGGCGATAAACTCACGCTCGGGACTTATTATAACCGAGGTTATATCGAGCAACAGCAAATATTATGCCGTTGACGGCGAATATTACGATCTTGTTGAGCTGAAAAACATCACCGATAAGTCGATCAGACTTTCGGATTTCTATCTTTCGGATAAGAACAGCAACCTTCAGCGATATAAGCTTCCGGATGTGACGCTTGATCCGGGCAAATTCTATGTTGCGGTCTGCGACGGAAAAAAATACGCGCCCTTCAAGATCAGCTCGGACGGCGAGAAACTGTATGTCTCGCGCTCCGACGGAAGCGTCGATGATGCGCTTGAAGTCCCCCCGATCCCGGCAAACCGAAGCTACGGAAGGTATAACGGCGAGCTTGTTTATTTCGCAACACCGTCGTTCGGAAAAGAAAATCCGAAGGGTTACTCCACACTTACCGCTGCGCCGATCGCAAGCGTTGCAAGCGGATTTTATGACGGTCCGCAGTCGGTTACACTGTCGGGAAGCGGAGTGATCTATTATACGACCGACGGAACCAAGCCGACGACTGCGTCCAAAAAGTATAACGGAGAGACGATAGCGGTGTCTTCGAATATGTCAATCCGCGCGATCGTTTATGACGGAGATAAAATACCGAGCGATGTCACGACATTCAATTATTTCATCTCCGCTCCCGCATATGCACTGCCTGTAGTAAAGATTTCGATGTCGCAGAACGATTTTGACGGTACAAACGGCATATATACGAAATACAATAACGTAAACCTTGAAAAAGAGGCAAGCTTTGCCTATTATATCGACGGAAAAGAGCAGTTTTCGGTAAACTGCGGGATAAAACTTTTCGGTGCGTCAAGCCGTATGTATGCGAAAAAGAGCTTCCAGCTCAAATTCCGCACCAAGTACGGTATGTCAAAGCTGAAATATAAAATATTCGACGATCTTGATATATCCGAGTTCAACAATATCGTACTCAGATCCGGCTCGCAGAGCATAATGAAATACCGCACGATGCTGACCGATGAACTTGTGACATCGCTTGCATCGACCTCCGGAAATATGAAGAACGTGCTTGTGCAGGCTTATAAACCGGTAAATCTGTATATAAACGGCGAGTATATGGGCATCTATTTCTTCAGAGAGAAAATAGATGAGGATTTTGTGGCAAATCACTGGAATGTCGATCCGGACGGTGTAACGGTTATAAACTGGGTCAATACCGTAAAATACGGTGCTTCCGATCAGGGCTGGCACGATATATGGAATTTCGTTGCGACAAAGAAGGCTGATCTGTCGGTCGATGAAAACTACGAAAAGATTGCATCTCAGCTTAACCTTGAGAGTCTCATGGACGTGTATATCATGCGCATATGGGGCGGAGATCGTGACAGCGGCAATATAAGGGCGGCAAAATCCCCCGATTACGACGGAGGAAGATGGAACTTCATACTCTTCGACTGCGACCTCTGTCTTGATTACGGAACGACGAAGGATGAGATCGATTATATCATGAACAATGCGTCGCTGAGCAGACTTCACACGCTGTTCCGCGCACTCATGAAAAACGACGGTTTCAGAGAGCAGTTCCTGAAGCGTATGGGTTATCATATGCAGAACAGCTTTACTCCCGAAAAGGCTCAGACACGTCTTGATGAACTGTCGGGTGAAATATCGGCTGATATGAAGTACAATGTCGAACGCTGGAAGAGCTATTATCATAAGACCTATAACGATTGGAAGGCAAATGTGAACGCTCTGAGAAAAACGATCGGCGAGACAAGAATACAACAGATGGTCAGGGACGCGGCAAAGACATTTTCACTTACCGAGGAGGATGTAAAAAACTTTTTCGGTGAAGAATATGTCGCATATATGAAATAAAAAGTGCGATCGACCGGGGAATCCCCGGTCGATTTTGCCTTGAAAAAATATGAGGATTTTATGGAGAACAAAAACCCGTTTGAATATTCGGATTCGAATAAGAGATATTATACATATGATTACTATCTGAAGCATAAATTCGGCAGAAAAATATGCAAAATACCGCTTGATATCGGCTGTACCTGCCCTAATATCGACAAAAGCAAAGGGGTAGGCGGCTGTATTTACTGCTCGCCGAGGGGAAGCGGCGATTTTGCGGGTCTGCCGACTCAGAGCGTTTCCGAACAGATAGCGTCGGGTAAAAAAATGATGAGAGCCAAATGGGGCAACGATATAGGCTGTATCCCGTATTTTCAGGCGCATACGAATACCTACGGCGATCCCGAGAGGCTGATCGCCTGCTTCAATGAGGCTCTTGATGATGTTGATACGGTGGGAATAAGCATAGCGACCCGTGCCGATTGCCTGTCGGACAGAATGATCGATGAACTTTTCAGACTGTCGGAAAAAACATTTCTGACAGTGGAACTCGGGCTTCAGACGGTTCACGACAAAACTGCCGAATTTATTAACCGATGTCATACATACAGCGATTTTTTGTCGGGATACCGCAGACTTGACGGACTGAATGTCTGCATACACATAATAGACGGACTTCCCTTCGAAGATCACGGCATGATGATGGAGACTGCCGCCGAAATAGCAAATCTGCACCCGCACAGCGTCAAAATACATCTGCTCCATGTTCTTGATTCGACAAGACTCGGAGAAATGTATAAAGAGGAGAAAATAACCGTCCTCGGATTTGAAGAATATGTCGGCATAGTTTGCGACCAACTTGAAATATTGCCTCCGGATACGGTGATCGGCAGGGTGACCGGGGACGGTGCTCCGGACAATCTTCTCGCGCCCTTGTGGAGTAAAAAGAAATTCGTCGTAATGAACGGGATCGATAAAGAGCTTGTACGGAGAAACAGTATGCAGGGAGCAAAATATCATCCCGTTTTGTGAAAAACGATCGCTTTTGAGTGAATTGTTGTTGACACGACACAGAAAATATT
>CALBLD010000351.1 GCA_937895775.1 uncultured Clostridia bacterium | reverse complement strand
GCTTACATCCGAAGGAAAAGTTGTCGCTGTCGGCGACAACGGCGACGGACAGTGCCTTGTGACCTCGTGGACCGATGTGGTTGCGATCTCTGCGGGAGATATTCACAGCGTCGGACTCCGTAAGGACGGAAGCGTCGTCGGAGCGGGCTGTGATCTGTCGGGCAGACTTGATGTCGGTTCGTTTGCCGATGTGATTGCGATCTCGGCGGGAAAGAGCATGACGGTTGCGGTGCGCTCGGACGGAAGCGTACTGACCGCAGGCGGAACGATCGGGCAGGGAGCCGTTGACGGCTCGTCGCTTTCGGATGTCGTTTCGGCGGTTGCGGGCGAGTTCGGCTTTGTCGCCGTGAAAAAGGACGGAAGCTTTGCATCGGTCGGATACGGCGCACCCGATATGTCGGTTCTTAAAAAGTAAAAAACAAAAAACGTAATATGACCGAAGGACGTGTTTGAAATATATGATCTGTGAAAACCGCGGCGGAAAAACCCGCAGGGAAACAACTTCATACCGTCCGACCGTCGGTTGCGGAAAGAAAAAACGTTTTCGGAGGACGGCAGCTGCCGTCCTCCTTCTTTTGTCGTTGCTTGCGTCCTCTCTTGCGGGATGCACATACGGCGGATCGTCCGAAAACACGACGGACGGCGTGAAAATGACGACGCCGCACGATGCGGATGGCGAGCCGGATACCGATTACAGCCTCGGCTACAAAAAGGGCATGATACTGCCGGATGAAATGCCGGTTCTGCGCATCGACACCGCAGACGGTGCGGCGGTAAACTCCAAAACCGAATATGTGAGCGGCTCTGCAAGTCTTGACGAGCAGACCGGAAGGTTCTGCTTTTCGGAAAGAGGGCTTTCGGTGCGCTGTCGCGGCAACTGGACATACTGGGGTACCGGGTACGCCAAAAAATCATACAGACTGAAATTCGACAGCAAGGTGAATCTGCTCGGGATCGAGAGGGGCGCGTCGAAAAACTGGGTTTTGCTCGCAAATTTTGCCGACCGCTCGCTTGTCCGCACGGCTGCGGCGTTTGCCGCCGCAGGTGTTGCAACCGGCATCGGATATGTTCCGTCGTCGGCATGGGTGCGTCTGATTCTGAACGGTCGGGACCTCGGCATCTATCAGCTCTGCGGACAGACGCAGATCGGAAAATGGAGGATAGACATATCGGACGATCCGGAGACTGTTGACAGCGACTATCTTATCGAGCTTGACAGCCGCGCGAAACTGTCCGAAGGGACGGGCGGCGACTGTTTTGAGGCGGGCGGGCGCAAATTCGTGATAAAGAACGACGCCTTTCATCCCGACTCGGCGGCGTTTCTGAAGGAATATTTCGGACGTGTGTTTGCCGCGCTCAAAAGCGGAGACGAAGAGGAAATCCGGTCGCTTATCGACATCGACTCGTTCACCGATATGTACATTTTGCAGGAATTTGTGAAAAATCTTGATGTCGGCTGGTCGTCTTTTTATCTTGTCAAAAAGGCGGGCGGGAAGCTGTATCTTACCTGTCCGTGGGACATGGATCTCGGTTTCGGCAATTACGGCGCATACGGCGGCGACAGTCCGGACGGGCTTTTTGTCGGCAATCCCGATTATGCCGGGACCGACAACGCAAATCCGCTCTTTTCCGCACTCTGCGGGTGTGATTTTTTCATAAACCAAAAAGTTCCCGAGCGGTTTTCGCAGATCGGTGGGCAGATGAGAGATGCGGCAATTGCCGAGATAGAAAGACTTTATGCCGCATATGCGGACGAATTTGAGGACAATTTCAGGATATGGCAGGTACTCGGCAGCCGTGTCGATCCGTGTCCTTTTGCAGTCTGGTCGATCGACAGCGTCGGCGGAAACGTCGGATTTCTTGTTGACTTTATAAACCGCAGATACGGTTATCTGGCGGAATATTTCGCGCTTCCCGAAGAGCCGTCCGACGGTTTTGCGGACGCACCCGTGCGATCCGTTCCGCCTTACGAAAGCTGTAAAAAAACTGCCGTATAATGCAAAAGTACAAAAAAGTCGGTCGCTGTCGCAGTCGGGGTTGTACCGTTAAATTGTCCGAATTTGCTTGACATGCGGATTTTTATATGTTATAATTGCATAAATTGCGGCGTAGGGCGACCGCGAAAACAAAAAAACAGTCCCGATCGGAGAAAATAATGAAAAAGCGGATAGCGAAGGCGGCGACGGTTGCGGCTGTGCTTGCACTTCTGTCGGCAGCTGCGGGATGTGCGCCCGGAGACGCACCTCCGACCGAAAGCGTCGGCAGTACGGCGGCGGTCACCGAAGCGGTGCCGAAAAAACTTGAGATCACCGACGAATTCAGGATAAGCTGTGCAAAAGGGGACAGCATTGCGCTCTCGCTTGCGGGACGGCTTCAGGTCGAACTGAAAGACAGTCTCGGAGCATCGGTCAAGCTGAACGCCTCTTTTACCGAAATCCCCGAAAAGGAGATCGTTGTCGGAAAGCTGTCGCGTGACGACGCACAAGCCGTATATGACCGACTCGGCGAGGACGGCTGGACGGTAAAAGCCGAAGGAAACAGGATATACATTGCCGGAGTGTCAAACAAAGGACTCTGCACGGCATACGATGCATTTGTTGCCGCACTGCGCGGCGGTAAAATTACGGAGGGAATGACAATGGACGGAAGATGTCCGCTTATAACGGGATTTGATTTTGAAAAGGGCGATTACACCGACACCAAGGTGTCGAGCGCATATCCGAGAATTTACCGTCTGCGTGACGGCACAATGCTGCTCGGATACGACGGAATGAGGGTAAAGACCTCGGACGACGAGGGGGCAAGCTGGGCCCGCCGCGACGTACAGGCGAGCGGCGACCGCAAAGGCGTTGCAAATGCGGCGTTCTTCGAGGACGACGACGGAGTGATATATTATGCCTACCGTTCGGTATACAGTCTGCCCGAGGGGGGCAAGTATTACGGGCTTCATGTCAGCACAAGTCATGACAAGGGCAAGACATGGGAATATCATTCGGCGATAATCGAGCATGTCGATCCGCTCGGCGAAAAGGGAGTATGGGAGCCTCATCTGGGGATTCTCAACGGAAAACTCACCTGCTTCTACGCAAACGAGATCCCGTCGGCGACCCACTATCAGAACATAGAATACAAGCAGTGGGACGAAGAGAAGAAGGAATGGAACAATCAGACCGTCGTGTCCGACGGAGACAAGCACAAATCGCGCGACGGCATGCCGGTATGGCAGCAGCTTTCGACCGGCGAATACGTCTGCGTCATGGAAGCGTTCGACAAGACGAACAACAACAAATTCTGCGTAAAACTCACATATTCGGCTGACGGGATAAACTGGAGCGAGCCGATAACCGTAATGAGTCCGCTTGTGAAGGAGACCCGCTGTGCGGCTCCCTATATTGTTGAGCTTCCGAACGGGCAGCTTGTCGTAAGCTGTCAGACAGACGAAAAGCTGGGCGAGCCGACAAAGGGAACGCACATGGCGATATCGGTATCCGACGGAACTCCGGTCAGATACCTTACCGAAAAGAATTTTTCAAAGCACGGCTATCCGTTCGGTGCCGACGATTCGGCCGACTGCTTCTCCACATGGAACGGAATGTATGTCACAGATAATTACATATTCTTCTGCACGAGCGGCTCAAAGGGTCACGGCGTGCGTGTTATGAGAGTAAAACTTGAAACCTCCGAAAACTGAAAGGATATTTTTAAATGAAAAACAGTCACTGCATGAAAACGATATGCCTGCTCCTCGCGGCACTTCTCCTGCTTCCGATCGTCTCCGCCTGCGGAGGAAAGAACGGCGGGGAAACGACGGCGGCGTCGACCACCGCCGGAGCGGCAGCGAAAACGATAAACATAGACGGCTCATATCTTATGAGCTGTCCTACGACCGACAGCACCGCCGTGTCGCTTGTCGCATCGATTCAGCTTGCCGCATCGAAGATCGGAGTAGAGCTGAAAATGAACACATCGAGAACCGATGTACCCGAAAAGGAAATCGTTGTCGGAAAAGCCGACCGCAGTGAGACCGAGGGCGTTTACTCCGACCTCGGAGAGGACGGCTGGAAAATCGCCGTGATCGGCAAAAAGGTGTTTATCGCGGGTGCGACCGACAAGGCACTCCGTGACGCCGTCGATTCGTTTATTGCGACATTCATAAGCGGAAAAAGCATTATAGAGATACAGGAGGAACTTTGCGTGACCGGAAATTCACCTCTTATGAGCATATCATGGAAGGATGACGGGGAGATCATCGGTGCAAAGAACGCATCGGGCGGATATCCGAGACTTTATCAGCTCCGCGACGGCACTCTTCTGCTTGCCGTTGACGGAATGATGATAATGCGCAGCAATGACAAGGGAACCACATGGGAACGCCGCGCGGTTACGACGGCAAACAACATGCCCGGCTGTGCGAACGCCGCGCTTTTCCAGACCGATGACGGCACAATCTATCTCGGCTACCGTTCGACCGAACACAGGAAGGACGGCTCGTTCTACGGTTCTATCCATGTAAATTACAGCACCGACAACGGTGCGACATGGAGTTATCACTCCTGCGTTTACGAAAATATCGAAAAGGACGGGGCATACAAGGGCGTCTGGGAGCCGCATTTCGGCATGATGGACGGCAAACTGACCGTTTTCTATGCAAACGATTCGACCGACACGACCAAATATCAGAACATTGAATACAAGCAGTGGGACGAAGAGAAGAAGGAATGGAACAACAGAACGATCGTCTGCGACGGCGACAAGCATAAATCGCGTGACGGTATGCCGGTATGGCAGCAGCTTTCGACCGGCGAATATGTCTGCGTCATCGAGGCGGCGGACACAACGAACGACGGACTTTTCTGCGTGAAGCTGACATGGTCGGCTGACGGCAAAAAGTGGTCAACGCCGGTTGCGGTTATGCGTCCGACCGAAAAGGGCAAGAGATGTGCGGCACCCTATATCGTCGAGCTTCCCACCGGACAGCTTCTGATAAGCTGTCAGACCGACGAGATATCGAAGAAGGAAGACGTTTACAAGATGGCGACCGTTCTTTCGGACGGAACTCCGGTAAGAAAGCTGACCGAGAAAAACTTCTCGGCGCACGATTATCCCTATCCCGACGACCGCGCAAATCAGAATTCGATGTGGAACGGCATGCTCGTCACCGACGACTATATTTATACCTGCACCAGCCCGAGCGACGGACTCGGTGTGCGTATCAACAGAATCGCCATCCCCGACTTTTTAAAGAAAACAAAAAAGGAAGGCTGAGCCTTACCCGTAAGACCCGAACGGCTTCGTCCGACGGAAACATCCGTCGCGAAGCCGTTTGCGGCATTGTTCCGCAAATTTCGTGAAAAGGAGTCTCCGACATGAAAAAAGGGAAAATATCTTTGATTTTGCTGCTTGTGCTTGCTTTGCTTGTCGGTTTTTGCGGCTGTCGTGCAAGCGACGACAGTTACACGGCGATATATGAAGAGATCGACCGTCTGCAAAAGGAGCGCAAAAAGCTCACCGACGAGAGAGATGCCGTCGTGCACGAGGAAGACAGCAAGGAAAAGGCATCTTTCGTGATATGCTTTGACACGGCGGACAGCAGTGTCTATTCGACCGCTTATGCGCTGATGCGGGAGTACGGCTTTCCCGGCGTTGTCGCACTCGGCGCGGATACCGTCCTCGGCGAGGGTGACAATATGACAAAGGAGCAGCTCTCCGCGCTTCTTGACAACGGTTGGGAGCTTGCGCTTGCCGACAAAGGGGAGGGCGCACCGTTTGCCGATGCCGCCGAGTTGTCGTCATATATAAATGGGTTTCTTGATGCGGAGGGCGACACCTTCCCCCGACCGACGACCTTCTGCTTTTCGGAGGGTAATTACAGAAAAGAGTTCGACGGGGTTCTTGCCGAAAACGGATTTTCGGTTCTGCGGCATTTCGGCGAGGAAAAGGAGCCGATAATTACGACCGATTTTTCGTCAAAGCCGTGGAGAGTCGGAAGCGACAGGGTGCGCGCGGCGCAGTCGAGCGCACGGCTGACCGTCGAAAGGGCGATAAGGCGCAAGGGAACGGTTGCGGTGAGCGTCGGCAGAGTCGCCGAAAATGTCGAAAACACGTTGACCGACTGCAGTCTCTTAAAATTCGAGAGTATGCTTGATTCGCTTGACGGTTATGTGACGCACGACCTGATTGTTCCGTCGGTTTTTTCGACCGCATGCGCCCGCAAAGCCGAAACGGAAGCGGGCAGAGAGGCTGCCGAAGCGATTTATCTCGGCAAACTTGCCGAAATAGACCGAAAAATAGAGGCGATCGACGCCGAAATCGCCGCACTTATGAAAAAAACGATCGGATGAGACTTTTTGCACAAAAAAGTATGTGTTTTCGTATATGCTTTTGCAAAAATCTGTCGATTGAAAATATATGCGGCAACAGGTAAAATAAAATCACGGATTTGTCCGGAATAAGGTAACGGAGGACGGCTTCCGCCCGTGCGGAGGTCAAAACTGGTCAATATGAAGAAAATGTCGGTGTATCTTAAATACACGGCGGCGGCTCTTGCCGCAGTAATCTGCGTCTGCGCATTGCCGTCATGCAAAAAGCCGGATGAAACGCCGGTCACCACGACAAAGGCAGAGGAAGAGGTTGATACCGCAGCCGATCTGTCCGGATACAGCGTCGTTTACGGCGGATTTTCGGCGGCGTCGATAAGACTCGGTGCCGAAAAGCTCGCAAAAGAGCTGGGAATAAAGGCGTATGCCGACAAGGATGCCTCCGGAGATCATCCGGACACCGGCGACAAAGAAATCCTTTTGGGATCGACCGACCGCGACGCGTCCGCCGCGGCACTCGAAGAGCTTAAAAAGAGTACCAAAAAGAAATACGGCTATGAGGTAAAGGTTTCGGGAAAGAAGATCACGATCGTCGGAACCAATGTCGAAGCGACAACGGAAGGGGTCAAGAGATTTATGGAAAAGATAAGCACCGGAGAAGACGGGAAGAAAACGCTTGCGATGAATGACGGGGAGAACATCGTCGGCGGATACGAAATGATCGTTGCCGCATCGAACGGCACGCGTTTCAAAACCGTGTTTACATCCGACATATACCGTCCGCAGAGCGGATCATGGTCGGTCGGATGCGAATATCCGACCGTGATAGAGCTTCAGCATCAGCCGGACGAGAGTAAGAACGGAATGTTGTATGCGACCCAGGAGGGATATTTCAGACCTTTCTGTTTCCGCATCTACCGCAGTGACGACGGCGGAAAGAAATGGACCAAGGTCTCGCAGGTGCAGGAGACGATCGATACAACGATCGACGGCTACGAGCAGCCGCACCTGTTCGAGCTTCCCGAAAAGGTGGGCGACATGCCTGCGGGGACGCTTATTCTCGGCGGTACGTCGATAGACGGACCTCACGAGCGCAAATCGCAGATCTCGCTCTGGAGAAGCTATAATCTCGGAAAGACATGGGAGCAGTTCACGATCGTTGCGACCGGCGGCGGTATCGGCGAAGGCGTATGGGAACCCTTCCTGACATACGAGGACGGCTGGCTCTACTGCTTCTTCTCGGACGATTCCGACCCCAAGCACGATCAGAAACTGTCGTACAGACGCACGCAGGACGGCGTGACATGGAGCGATCAGGTCGATGTTGTGGCATGCGAAAATTTTGATGACCGTCCGGGCATGATTTCGATAGCGAAAATGGGCAACGGAAAGTATTTTGCGGTCTACGAATTTGTGAATTACGGCGGCAAGAGCGGAAATCAGGTTTTCTACAAGACTTCCGATTCGATAAGCGAATGGGACACCGCCTCCACCGGAACGGCACTCAGAACCAAAGGGGACAAAACCTATTACGGCGGCGCACCATGGTGCGCATGGACGCCCGCGGGCGGTGAGTGCGGAACTCTCGTGATAGTCACATGGGTCGGCTGTGAAAGCAAGATAATCTTAAGCTTCGACTACGGCGAGACATTCGAGAAGATCGACAGCCCGCTCACATATCCCGAAACGGGTACATATACACCGCAGAAATTCGGATATTCGCCCTCTCTCTTCTTCTCGGCTGACGGCAAGACGCTCTATTACGCAAACTGCATCCAGTACAAAAAGTACGAAGGCAAGGACAATTTCTGCAGAATCACCCTTGCGAAGATAGAAATAGAATAAACCGCGCACCTCTGCCCCCGAAAACGGCAGAGGTGCTTTTGTTTTTGCTGATTTGCGGCGGATTTCCGAAAACTTCTTGAAAAAACGGCTTTTCTGTGCTATAATTACGGCAGTCAACTACACGAAAGGGCTGAAAGCCGATGGAAAAGCCTGCACTTTACGAAAGAAATCCCAACGATGCGGGCGGTCTTCTGCGCATTACGAGGATATTTTTCGATTTCGAAAAAAAGATATTCCCTTATTGGTATCCGATGCAGAACGACCCGCAGAAATGCTGTCATCTTCATCTTCACGAGAAGTTTGAGCTTCTCTATGTCATAAAGGGCGGGATAGAGTTTTCGATAGCGGGAGAAAATCATTCCTGCGGCGCGGGGGAGATACTTATAATAAATCCGTTTGAGCCGCACAGCGGAAAGATCGTGCAGGGGAAGGGACGCACCCTTTATTATGCCTTCAATATAGATCTGCGCAGTCTTGCAGACGCTCCGATCGACGGCATCCGCGAGCGGATATCGGCACTGATCGGCGGCGGATACCGCTATCCGACAGAATTTACCGATCCCCGCATGCTTGCGGCGGTGCGCGGATCGCTTGACGCTATCCTTGAGCATCGGCGCGATTCGGGGTCTAACGGCGGAGCGAGCGGAACGGTCGCGCGGCAGAGCGGACTTTTTGAGCTTGCGCACATCTGCCTGATCCTTGATGCGCTCGGCGATCCCGAAAAGAATCCGCTCGGATACAGCCGCTCCGCCGAGTTCATCCAGAAGGTCATAACCGCCATTTCGGAAGGAAATCTCGCAGACGTTACCCTTGAGGACACGGCAAGGAAGCTGTCCTATAACAAAGCCTATTTCACCACCGTTTTCAGAAAGAATTTCGGGACCACTTTCACCGATTTTCTCAATCATTACAAGATCGACTGCGCAAGAAGCATGATAAGAAGCGGAAGCAGGAACATGAACGAAATATCGATCGCCTGCGGCTTCAATTATTATGCCTATTTCTTCCGCCGTTTCAAGGAAATCTGCGGAATGACGCCGGTTGAATTTGCCGCGCTCTGCGACAGAGAAATGCGGTCGACCGGACAGATATAAAATCCGTATATACCGACGACAAAATCGGTATATTGACGAAGTCTCCCTTTCGTATTATAATCTTGGCAAAAGATTATGGTATAAGGGAGACTTTTCTCATGGAACAACCGAAAACGGCAGCCGTTGCTCTGCCCGAGAATATAATTATACATAAAAACGCAAGACTTACCGTCCTGTCCGACAGACTCTTCCGCCTTGAGTTCAACGATGCGGGAAAATTCTGCGACCGCCCGACACAGCAGATATGGTACAGAAACATGCCGCCGGTGCAGTACAGAACGGCTGTAAGAAGCGGGGTGCTGACCGTAAAGACCGACAAGGTAAGGCTCGATATCGACGACAAGCCGGAGGCGTGCAGTGTGACCGTGGACGGCGTTACCCTTCCGCTTGCTCCCGGCGATCTGCCCGGAACGACGAGAACGCTCGACTGCTATGACGGCAGATATTACATCAGGGACATGGGAACGCTGGAACTTGAATCGGGTGTCTGCTCGAAAAACGGAGTCGCAGTGATCGACGACGCCGACAGCCTCTGCCTTGACGAAAACATGTTCCCGGACGCAAAATCGGGCGATCTGCACGATTTTTACATCTTCGCCTTCGGGCACGATTACAGGGGTGCACTGCGCGCGCTTTATATGATAACCGGAGGCGTCCCGATGCTTCCGAGATTCGCCTTCGGCAACTGGTGGAGCAGATATCATGCCTATTCGGCGGACGAATATCTCGATCTTGTCGATCGCTTTGAGGAAAACGGTATACCGCTTACCGTTGCCACCCTTGACCTCGACTGGCATTACAACACCACTCTCGACGAAGATATGAAGATAACCGCAAGCGGCAAGAACACAGCCGACCGCGGCACGCTTGCCACCCCGGAAAACAGACGGATCGGCTGGACCGGTTATACATGGAACAAAAAGCTTTTCCCCGATTACAGAGGCTTTCTAAGCGAGCTTCACAGACGCGGTCTGCGTGTCACGCTGAATCTGCATCCCGCCTCCGGAGTGAGATATTTTGAGGAACGCTATCCGCAGATGGCACAGGCGATGGGGGTCGATCCCTCGACCGAGCATGTAATCCCCTTCGATGCGGGTTCGCCGAAGTTCATGCAGGCGTATTTTGAGATAATGCACCATCCTTACGAAAGGGACGGCGTGGATTTCTGGTGGATCGACTGGCAGCAGGGAACCACTTCGTCAAAGGCGGGACTTGACCCGCTCTGGGTGCTCAATCACATGCATTACCTCGACAACGGCAGAAATCACAGACATCCGCTCATAATGTCACGCTATGCGGGTATCGGCTCGCACCCCTATCCGATAGGATTTTCGGGAGACACGACCGTGTCGTGGGATACCCTGCGGCTCATGCCCTTCTTCACGGCATCGGCGGCAAACTGCGGATACACATGGTGGGGACACGACATCGGCGGACACCACCTCGGAAGAAAGGACGACGAGCTTTATCTGCGCTTTCTGCAGTTCGGACTTTTCAACCCGATAAACCGTATGCACTGCACCGACAGCCCGCTGCTCACCAAGGAGCCGTGGGAATACAAGAGCGGCGTGTCCGAGATCGCGCGGAACATGATGCTTCTGCGGCATAAGCTGATCCCCTTCCTTTACAGCTGTAATTATCTCACCCACAGCAGCGGACTGCCGCTCTGCGAGCCGCTTTACTACGGCTTGCCCGAGGCACCCGAAAGCTACGAATACAAAAACGAGTACCTCTTCGGACAGGCGATCTATGTCGCCCCGATCACCGATCATTCGGTGGCAAAGGGACTTGCAAAGGTCGATGTGTGGCTCCCCGAGGGAGAGTTTACCGACCTTTTCACCGGCGAAAAATATACGGTCGGCAAGGGCGGCAGACGCTTTACCGCAGTACGTCCGCTCGACAGCGTTCCCGCATTCGTAAAGGCGGGCGCGGTCATTCCGATGAGCGGCGATCACGGCAACTCCTGCGAAAATCCGACCGCTCTTGAGGTTTCGGTATACGGCGGAAGCGGAAGCTTCACGCTTTATGAGGATTCGGAGACCGACGAGCGCGTGCTCCGCACGAATTTCGTGACCGATCTTTCGGAGGACGGCAGACAGACCGTCACCGTAAGCTGTTCGGGCGATTTCGATCTCATGCCCGAGGGAAGATCGCTGACATTGCGCTTCCCGAACATGCTCATGCATCATCCCGCCGATTCCTTCTTCGGCATAGACAGAGGGGAAGTGACGGCAGTCGTTCTGAAAAACCGTATTCCCGCCGAATTTACGATGAAAAACTACCGCGAGGTGACGGTAAAGATCGACAACTTCGACCCGTCGGCGGTCTATCGCTTTGAGATAACCTGCGCACCGCTTTCCGCCGCAGACGAGATGAAACGGAACATCTTCGGAAGACTGCGTCTCTGCGAGGCTCCGTTCAGCATAAGAAACTCGGTTGCAAACACGCTCGCAAAGTACAGCGGCGACGTCGGAAAATATACGGCGATCGTTCACCTGTCCGATCTTGACGAGATCGACAAGGATTACCTCTGCGAGGTCACCGAATAAAAAAGCTCTCTGCCCCGCAGCCGGGGCAGAGATGAGGAGAGCTGTCCGCACTTATGCGGACAGCTTCTTTTTCTGCTTCTTTTTTGCCGAATGTCTGCAAATGCAGATGATTAAGATCATTGCCGCCGATATCATTGCGGTGACTATCAGCGCGCAGAGCGGAATCCGGAAGGAACAGTCGTGATGCATCCTGCACAGCGACTTGCCGTTGCAGTCGCTGATGCTTCCGGTCATGCCGACCTCGCCCTCCCATGCCTTCTTCTTTTTCATGATCTCTTTCTTTCCTTTTGCCATCTTGCGTCCGACCTGCTTGCCGAAATCTTCGATCTCGTCAATGACATTGTATTTCATGCCGCTTTACCCCCCTGTTTTTGCCTTTGTATCGATTCTTCCTCAAATCGGATGAAGTTATGCGTTGACAAAATCTTTTTTGCGTGCTAAAATTAAAAAAACGAACGGGGGAGAAAAAATGGGATATGTAAAATATGACGATCGCCTGAGTGTGCTTCCGGGCGTCGGCGAAAAACGCGCTTCCGAGCTTGCCGCGCTTCATATTTTCACCGTCGGCGATCTGCTTTGTCATTTTCCCCGGGCGTATCAGGACAGAGGACAGATAACCCGACTTGTCGATGCTGCGGCAACCGAAGAACGCTGTGCAATGCTGCTCACCGTCGGAGCCGAGCCGACAAGTGCCGAAATAAGGCGCGGTATGACCATCGCAAGATTTCCCGCTTTTGACGAGAGCGGCAGAATAACCGTGCAGTTTTTCAATAACAAATTCGTCAAAAGCATATTTCACGTCGGCGGGATCTTCCGCTTTTACGGAAAAATCGAAAAATTCCGCGGCAGATTCGTGCTGACCTCTCCCGAATACGAGGCGGTCTCGCCGGGCAAGACTCTGCCCGACTATTTCGCCGTCTATCCGCTTGCAAAGGGACTGACGCAGAAGCTTATGCAGAAGCTGATTGCGGGTGCGCTCGAAATGCTCGATCCGAATCTGCCCGAGCCGATCTGCGACGATTACAGGAAGAGGCTCGGACTTTGCGGCAGGCGGGAGGCGCTTTTTGCAATACACCGACCGGGCAGTCCGCAGGAGCTTGAAAAAGCAAGGAATTATTTCATATTCGAAGAACTTTATACCTTCGCGCTCGGCGTACTCGGAGAGAAAAGACAGCGGGCGGACAGAAGCGCACCTGTTATCGCATGCGAAAAGAAGGTCATGGACGGTTTCCTCTCCCGCCTGCCCTTTGCGCCCACGGGCGCACAGCGGCGCGTTATAGGCGAGATCGCTGCCGATATGCGGTCGGGCAGACCGATGAACCGTATGATCTGCGGAGATGTCGGCTGCGGAAAAACGGTCTGCGCCGCCGCAGCCGCCGCATTTGCGGTCGCCGACGGCTATCAGTGCGCAATGATGGTTCCGACCGAAATACTGGCAAGACAGCATTTTGATGATCTTTCGGAAATGTTTGAAGGTACGGGCGTCAGAGTTTCACTGCTCGTCGGCAGTCTGACACCGGCGAAAAAGAAACAGGTGCAGAAGCAGATTGCGGCGGGAGAGACCGATCTCGTGATAGGCACCCACGCGCTGATCTCGGACAATGTCGCCTTTAAAAAGTGCGGGCTTGTAATTACGGACGAACAGCACAGGTTCGGACTTGCCCAGCGGGAATCGCTCGCCGCAAAGAGCGGACTTGACGGGATGCTTGCCCATGTGCTTGCCATGTCGGCGACTCCGATCCCGCGCTCGCTTGCACTTGTGCTTTACGGCGATATGTCGCTGTCGGCGGTTGACGAAATGCCGCCCGGCAGACAGAAGGTGTCCACCTTTCTTGTCGATGAAAGCTACCGTGAACGCATGGAAGGCTTTATTTCAAAGCAGGCAAAGGAGGGTCGGCAGACATATATCGTCTGCCCGTCGATAGACGACGAGGAGGACGAAGAGGACGGCGACGGCGGACTTGTCGATATCTTCGGCAGACCTGTCGGCGGGAAAAAACTCCGCTCGGCGGTCGGATATGCCGCCGATCTTGCCGCCGCGCATCCCGGACTTGCGGTCGGGTGCCTGCACGGCAGAATGAAGGCTGCCGAAAAGGATAAGGTGATGTCCGATTTTGCGGAGGGCAGACTTGACGTGCTCGTTTCGACGACCGTAATCGAGGTCGGCGTGAACGTGCCGAACGCAACGCTTATGATAGTGGAAAACGCCGAACGGTTCGGACTTTCTGGACTGCATCAGCTCCGCGGACGGGTCGGACGCGGTAAATATAAGTCGTGGTGTATACTTGTCAGCGACGACCCGGGTGAAGAGGCAAAAGAGCGGCTCGAAACACTCTGTAAGACAAACGACGGATTTGCAATCGCCGAAACCGATCTGAAAATGCGCGGTCCGGGCGACTTTATCCCCGCGGAGCTCGGAGGCAGGCGGCAGTCGGGTCAGTTAAGGTTCAGACTTGCAAATCTCTGCGACAATACCGACATGCTCCTTGCCGCTTTTTCGCTTGCGGGCGAGACTGTCGGAGGCTCTTCCGATTCTGAAAATATTTTTCAGATAATGTAAAATACTTACAATTCGATTGCGAAATTGTGACCGTGAAATTAAAATCGTGAAGAGTTGACCAAATAAACGGCAGATAAATTGTGAATAATTTGTTGCATAAAGCGAATCGTATGTGTAACATGCACAAAACAGGTGTAAAGTTATTGCAAAATCCGATAGAATGAAGTATAATTACATCAGACGGGGTGGCGGAGGACGTCCGACATCTCCGAAAATAATTATTAAGAAAGGAAACTACTATGAAAAGAGTAATTTCTCTCATTCTCGCGATTGTTATGGTCGCGCTTCTCGCTCCGATGGCAATATCGGCAGACGAGATCAAGACGGTTGATGCGTCGGCTCCGGCAGATGCAGAGGC
>CALBLD010000350.1 GCA_937895775.1 uncultured Clostridia bacterium | reverse complement strand
GGACGAGCTTGAGGCGGTACGCGTGGAGTTTCTCGGCAAAAAGGGTGCCCTTACTGCCGTCCTGCGCACGATGGGCAAACTCTCTCCGGAGGAACGCCCGAAGATCGGACAGCTCGCAAACGAGGTCCGCGAAGCAATCGAAAACGACATAACCGAGCGCAGACGCGCGATCGAAGCCGCAAAACTGACCGCCAAACTCGAAAGCGAGGCAATCGACGTCACAATCCCCGGCAAGCGCGTGGATATCGGCAAGCGTCATCCGCTCGATCAGGTCGAAAACGAGCTTTGCGACATATTCAGGTCAATGGGCTTTGAGATCGCGGAGGGACCCGAGGTCGAATACGACACATACAACTTCCAGAAGCTTAACATTCCCGAAAATCATCCCGCAAGAGACACGCAGGACACCTTCTACATCAACGACAAGGTTCTGCTCCGCTCGCAGACCTCACCCGTGCAGGTCCGCGTAATGGAAAACCAGCGTCCGCCGATAAGAATCGTTTCCCCCGGAAGAGTTTACCGTGCCGACGAGGTTGACGCGACACACTCGCCGATGTTTCATCAGTTTGAAGGGTTGGTCGTTGACAAAGGCATAACGATGTCAGACCTCAAGGGCATGCTTGAAACCTTTGCAAAGCAGATGTTCGGCGAAAAGACCAGAATTCGCTTCCGTCCGCATCACTTCCCGTTCACCGAGCCGTCAGCCGAGGTCGATGTATCCTGCTTTGTCTGCGGCGGCAAAGGATGTCGCGTATGCAAGAACGAAGGCTGGATAGAGATACTCGGCGCGGGCATGGTTCATCCGAACGTGCTTCGCGGATGCGATATCGACCCGGAAATATACTCCGGTTTTGCTTTCGGCATGGGCATCGAAAGAATAGTAATGATAAAATACGCAATCGACGACATGCGCAACCTGTACGAAAACGATCTGCGTTTTCTCGGTCAGTTCTGATTTGTTGAAAAGGAGAGTAATTACAAATGAATCTTTCTGTAAACTGGCTTCGTGACTTCGTTGACACGAGGGACATAAAAATAAAGGATTACTGCGACAGAATGACCGACACCGGATCAAAGGTCGAATCCTTTGAAGAAAAGGGCGCGGACATCCAGAACGTCCTCGTCGGAAAACTCGTAAAGATCGTTCCGCATCCCGATTCCGACCACATGGTCATCTGCTCGGTCGATATCGGAAAGGATGAACCCGTGCAGATAGTCACGGGTGCACAGAATGTCTTTGAAGGTGCGCTTGTGCCTGCCGCGATTGCGCCCGCAAAGCTTCCGGGCGGCGTGACCATCAAAGCCGGCAAGCTCCGCGGAGTCGATTCGAACGGCATGCTCTGCTCGATCGGAGAGCTCGGTCTGACCCTTCACGAGGTTCCGTATGCGATCGAAGACGGTATCCTTATCCTTGAAGAGGACTGCAAACCGGGCGACGACATCCGCGATGTGCTTATGCTCCGCGACGATGTCGTAGAATTCGAAATCACTTCAAACCGTCCCGACTGTCTGTCCGTGATAGGTCTTGCAAGAGAGACCGCCGCATCCTTCGATCTGCACTGCAACATCGCAAAGCCGCAGGTAACCGAGGCGGGAGGAAAGATTGACGACTACCTTTCGGTAGAGGATAAAGCACCCGAACTTTGCTCAAGATACGCGGCACGCGTGATACGCAACGTAAAGATCGCACCTTCCCCGCTCTGGATGCGCATGCGTCTGTCGGCGGCAGGTGTACGACCGATCAACAATATCGTGGACATCACAAACTATGTCATGCTCGAATACGGTCAGCCGATGCATGCATTTGATTACGCAATGCTCGACGGCTCGCATATTATTGTCCGCCGCGCCGAAGAGGGTGAGATTTTCCGTTCGCTCGACAGCAAGGATCATATTCTTAACGGCAACAATCTCGTCATCGCCGACAGCAAAAAGGCGGTCGCGCTTGCGGGCGTAATGGGCGGCGAAAATTCGGAAATAAAAGACACAACGCAAACGGTCGTCTTTGAGTCCGCATGTTTCAACGGTGCGTCGGTACGTATTACCGCAAAATCGCAGGGCATGCGCACCGAATCTTCGGCACGCTTCGAAAAAGGACTTGACAGCGACAACTGCATGGACGCGCTCGACCGTGCCTGCGAACTTGTCACCGCTCTCGGTGCGGGTGAAGTCGTAAGCGGTGCGATCGACATCTATCCGGAAAAGAAGGAAGCGGTCAGACTTCCGCTCCAAAGCGATCGCATAAACAGCTTCCTCGGCATCGATCTTTCCGAAGATTACATGATAAAAATTCTCGAAAAGCTCGGATTTTCGGTCGAAAACGGTATAATTACTTCGCCCCACTGGCGTTCCGACATCGGAGAGATGAACGACATTGCGGAGGAAATCATAAGAATCTACGGTTACAACAAGCTTGAATCCACGCCGTTTACCGGCACGATAAAAGCAGGTATGCTCACGCCGAAGCAGGCATACGAGCAGAAAGTTCACTCTTTGCTTTGCGCAATGGGACTTACCCAGTCGGTAACCTTCTCGTTTGTATCCCCCAAGGACTGCGACCGCATTCTCCTGCCGACGGATGCGCCCGAAAGACACTATGTCAGAATAAGCAATCCTCTCGGCGAAGACACAAGCGTAATGCGCACAACCCTTATTCCGTCGCTTCTCGAATCGCTCTCGCACAACAATGCGCACCATCTGCCGAGTGCGGCACTTTATGAACTCGGTCACATCTACATTCCGAAAGATGACCCGAACGAGCTTCCCGACGAGCCGCGCATGATTGCATTCGGCTTCTACGGAGGCGGCGATTTCTACAGGCTCAAGGGTATGGCGGAAGCACTGCTTGCCGATGCGGGAATAACAAAGCTTTCGTTTGTTGCCGACAGGAACAACCCGACATTCCATCCGGGACGCTGTGCGGACATCATCGCAAGAGGCAATATGAACATAGGTGTTATCGGTCAGCTCCATCCGACCGCAGCCGCAAACTACGGCTTCGATCAGCCGGTCTATATCGCATATCTGCCCTTCGAAACGATATTCTCGATCGCAAACTTCAAAAAGCAGTACAAACCGATGCCGAAGCATCCCGCAACCTCGCGCGATCTCGCATTCGTCTGTGACGCAAAGCTTGAGGTCGGCAGAATCGAAGAAGTCATCAGAAAGGGTGCGGGAAAACTGCTTGAAGGCATTGAACTTTTCGATGTCTATACGGGCGACCGCATAGAAAAGGGCAAAAAGAGCGTTGCCTTCAGACTCACATTCAGATCACCCGATCACACGCTCACCGGCGACGAAATCGCCGCAAGCGTGGACAAACTGCTTGCCGCGCTTGACAAACAGCTCGGAATAAAGATCAGACAGTAACCGGACGTTTATTTATGCAAAAAGCACCTGACCGCAGTCGGGTGCTTTTTTATGCCGTGGCAAAATCGGCTTTTCATATCAAAAACGGTCATTTTGCCGTAAAATTCGCAAGCGAACCGTTCAGAGTTCTCTTTCAAGCATTGCGGATATTTCATCGGCTGTCGCGCCGCCGACATGTCTGCTCTTTATCTCGCCGCCGCTTATTACAACGAGGGTCGGAACCGAAAAAATACCGAACGCATCGGCAAGGGCTTTTTCTTCGTCGGTATTTACGATCCCCGTCACGGCTCTGCCCGAAAAAGTCTTTCCGATCCCGACGATCGTCGGCGAAAGAGCCGTACAATGCTCACACCACGGCGCATAAAAGTCAAGAAGAACCGGCTTTTCTGCCCCAAGCACATGAACTTCATAGTTTTTTTCGGTTATTTCGATTATATCTTCCATTTCATACAATTTCCCTTTACAGTTATTCGGATGACGTCGCCGGGGACGATCGTCATCTGTTATATTTTGTCCGCTTTTTCGCACAAAATGAGAAAAACATCTTGACAAAACCGAAAAAAATGATATAATCACTTTTGCAGACCGCATGCGGATTTAGCTCATTTGGTAGAGCGCCACCTTGCCAAGGTGGAGGTGGCGGGTTCGAGCCCCGTAATCCGCTCCAGTTTAGCGCACCCGACACGGGTGCGCTTTTTTGCGGCAAAAACCCGTCGTTTGCCATGTAAGACAAACGGCGGGAATCTTTTATTCAGTTATAATCCGGTGAACAGTAGCCGAGAATCTTCGTTGATTTCAGGCTGTATGTATTCATCTTTACGCTGTCACTGTAATTGCCTTCAATAACAGTGACGTTCACACCGTCGCAGGAGGCTACAAGTCCCGCATGATCGGCATTTCCGAAAATTATCACGTCGCCGGGACTCGGTATGTACCCGTCTTTTCTCGCATGATAAAGTCCGCGCTCACGGTAGAATCCCATTATGTACCACACACCCGCAGTTTTCGGAACAACGGTGGTCGGCACGCCCGCACGGTCTGCACACCATGATATGAACACGACACACCATGCGTGAGCCGTACTCTTCGAATTCGGGTCGCGGACTTCGCGCCCGTAAAACCATGTATTGTATTTGACATTGTTGTACGGTTTTTCTTTGACGCCCACCTGACTTTTTGCGATTTCGACAACGGCAAGTGCCTTGTCCGACACCTCCGACACATCGGGCGGTTCGGGACTCGG
>CALBLD010000349.1 GCA_937895775.1 uncultured Clostridia bacterium | reverse complement strand
TTCGCTCTTCTGATGTAGGCGGTAATCTTTCCGCTTTTTTCGGCAGGACCTTTGTCCGTAAGCGCAAGATAGCATTTTCCGACTTCTCTTTTCCCGATCTCCTCCGAAAGCCTGTAAGCCGAATGTCGGTTTTTCGCAACAAGTACGATCCCGCTGGTGTCACGGTCAAGACGGTTTATGACGCGGAATACAAATGGGGTTCCTTTCTGCGCATAGTAGAAGGCAAGTGCGTTTGCAAGGGTGTCGGTATAATGACCGTGTGACGGGTGAGTCGGCATTTTGGGCGGCTTGTTCAGCGCAATGATATCGGCATCCTCGTAAATGATGTCGAGAGGAAGCTCGGTCGGAATGATATTCTCCGCCGATTCTTCGTCCTCGCATGCGAGGACGAGCAGATCATCCGTGTGTACCGTCGCGGCAACCGTGACACGCCTGCCGTTGAGCATTATACCGTGGTCAAGCTTTTTCAGTGCGGAAACCGAACGACGCGATAAGCCGAGGCAGACCGAAAGATAGTCGGAAAGCCGCTTGCCGTCCGATTCCGCTCCGATTCTGATCTCCATATAATATGCCCCCGCTTCGTTTTTATCATTTTAGCATATAAAAGAATTTTTTGCAATTAAATTTCTCTGAACTTTCTGTGAAAGGAATATTTTTTTGACAAAAAGCTCAAAATACATTCACAACTGACTGAACGGTTGATTATGATTGATTCGGAGGTCAATAATGAAAAAGATCATTTCGTTGCTCCTTGCACTTGTTGTTTTCTGTGCGGTCGCGGTCTTGCCCGTGTCTGCCGGATCGGAACGTATATCGGGAGGACTTGACGTCATTGCGGCAAAAATGACAATGTATAAAACGGGAATGTCATCGCACCCGCTTGCGTTTGCTCCGGAGGAGTTCGAGGAGGCTGTCGGTATACGAAAAATAAACAGTATAACCGTCCTTTCTCTGCCGTCCGCCGAAAGCGGCACGCTCTATCTTTCCGCAACACCTGTAATGGTAGGGCAGGTGATATCGAGAAAAGCGATATCAAAACTTTCGTTTGTACCCAAAAATGCGGGTGAGCTGTCGTGCAGCTTTACCTTCGGAACGGTATCCTCGTCACAGCCGATCGCTCTGACCTGCTCGCTCACACTGCTGAAAACGCTGAATTTTGCTCCGACCGCGGCTGTTCCGGAGGATGGGTATTTCACAAAGGCAACCGTCGAAAATGTTCCGCTCTATTCGAGACTTGAGGGCAACGATCCGGAGGGGGATCGACTCAGCTTCCGTGTAACATCATATCCCAAAAACGGGACGCTCCGCATACTTGACAGCACCTCGGGAGAATATGTTTATTGCCCGCTTGAGGGTTTCTCCGGTAAAGACAGCTTCGTCTATCGGATAATCGATTCGTGCGGAAACAAGGGTGAGAAGATCACAGTGGTTCTTAACGTCGAAAAGTCTTCGACAGATATAAAGTATTGTGATCTTGACGGCAGTAAAGCCGAGCTTGCGGCGGTAAAGCTTGCCGAACGTAAAATCATAATCGGAAAGGCGATCGGCGGAAATTATTATTTCGACCCGAACGGAGAAATGTCAAGAGCGGAATTTCTGGCACTTGCAATGAATACGGCGGGTATTTCCGCCGACTATTCGACCGACGGAAAAACATCCTTTGTCGATGATACGGCAATCCCCGGATATCTTCGCTCGTATGTGTTAAAAGCCGAAAAAGAAAAATGGATCGACGGGATCGAAACTCCGGTCGGTCTGATGATGATGCCCGATAAGGCAGTGACTCTTTCCGAGGCGTCGCTTATGCTGACAAAAATCATGAATATAACACCGGATGATGCGGTCGCGGCATCGGTATCCGATCTGCCTTACCTCAGCGAGACCGAGGCAAAGGCTGTTCTTGCGCTCGTGTCCGAGGGAATAATCCCGACGGACGAACTAACGGTTGCGCAGGCATCGATGACGCGTGCGGATGCGGCAATTCTGCTTTATAATGTGATTCTCTCGGGGAAAGCAGAAAAATAAAAACATCTGCTCCGGACAATTTTTCAAAAATTGTCCGGAGCAGTTTTGTTTCAGTCCTTCATGAGAAAATCGATCGCCTTTGCAATTTCCCGATCCCAGTAAAACCATTCGTGACGACCGGGCGATTCGTTAAGCGACAGATCAAAACCGCCGTCCTTGAGTATGTTTCCGAGGGCGATCGTCTCGGGATAAAGAGCATCCTCGGTTCCGCACCAGAGGTAGACACGCGGCTTCGGTTTGTCGCTCACGGCTGCCTTTTTTGCAAGACTGAAAACATCGTTGACCGAGCCTCTGACTTTTTCCTTCGAGCCGAATACCGCAACCATGTTGGCATTGTCGTAGGGGCATCTGTCAAATCTTTTTTCGACATCGTATGCTCCCGAAAGTCCGGCACATCCCGCAAATGCTTCGGGCATGGCAAGGGCGATTTTCAACGCTCCGTAGCCGCCCATAGACAGACCGGCAATATAATTGTCTTCGCGTCTGTCGCTCATCTGCCTGAACATTGCCCTGCAAACCGCGGGGACTTCTTTCGATATGTATTCCATGTACCTGTCGCCGGACACTGTGTCTGTGTACCAGCTCTTGTGGGCTGCCGGCATGACGACCGCTATGTTTTTCCCCGCAACATACCTTTCGATAGATGTGCGCCTTGACCATATCGTGTGATCGTCCGAAAGACCGTGGAGAAGGAAAAGCGTTTTGCAGTGTGCGCCCTCCGATGAAGCCATGCCGATCTGCGTTTTCGCCGCCTGCGGAAGTATAACATTCATTGTCATTGCCATTCCGAGAACATCGGAATGAAAGTTTACGCTCAGAAATGCCATTTTGTGTCGCCTGCCTTGTAAGTTATAGTGATTACAGGCTGATTGTAACACATAAAACGCTTTTTTTCAATAGATTTTACTTAAAACCGCAAAAAAAATAAAAAATGTCTTGAAACCCGACCGGCGTTGTGCTATAATATAATGTATTTATCTGCTTTCATGCTTGATATAAAACAATATACAACAAATCAGAAGGATGTTTCTATGCAGAAATTCAAAAAACAGCTCGCGGCGGCTGTCTCGGAAGCCGTCTGCAAAACGGCGGGCGATAACGTGTGCGGCGCGGATGAGATCTGCGCAATGCTTGAATATCCGCCCGATCCGACGATGGGTGATATTGCACTGCCTTGCTTCAGATTCGCAAAACTCCTGCGTAAGGCTCCGCCCGCGATTGCCGCGGCACTTGCGGAGGATGCAACGATAAAGAGTGTTGACGGAGTCGGCTCGGTGAACGTCTCGGGCGGCTACCTCAATTTCAGAATATCGGACGGCTACTACGAAAAGAACGTGATTCCCGAAATACTTGAAAAGGGTGACGGCTACGGCAGATCGGATATCGGAAAAGGGAAGACGGTCGTGCTTGATTATTCTTCTCCGAATGTTGCAAAGCCGTTTCATATCGGACACCTCGGAACCACCGTTATCGGTCACTCGTTAAAGAAACTGCACGAATTTTGCGGCTATAACTGTGTCGGGATAAACCATCTCGGTGACTGGGGAACGCAGTTCGGTAAGCTGATTGTCGCTTACCGTAAGTGGGGAAGCGAAAAAGAGGTTGAAAAAGACGGAATAGACGGACTTGTCGCACTTTATGTCAGATTCCATGAGGAAGCCGATAAGGATCCGTCGCTCAATGACCTTGCACGTGCCGAGTTTACGAAGCTTGAGCATCATGATCCCGATAATATAAAACTGTGGAAATGGTTTATAGAACTTTCGCTTGCCGAATACAAAAAGACCTACGATCAGCTCGGAATAACTTTTGATTCGTATAACGGCGAATCCTTCTATACCGATAAAATGCCAGAGCAGGTCGAAAAGCTCCGCAGTATGGGACTCCTTAAACTGGACGACGGCGCATCGGTCGTTGATCTGTCCGAGTACAATATGCCTGTCTGCCTTATACTGAAACGGGACGGTTCGACGCTTTATCCTACTCGTGATATCGCGGCGGCGGTCTACCGTAAGCGCACATATAATTTCGATAAGTGCATATATGTTACCTCGTCACAGCAGAGTCTCCATTTTGCACAGTGGTTCAAGGTAGTCGAACTCATGGGCTATGACTGGTATGATGAGCTTGTCCATGTTCCTTACGGAACGGTGAGTATCGACGGTGTGAAACTGTCAACAAGACACGGAAACGTCGTGCTTCTGCGGGATGTGTTCGAAGCGGCGATAGAAAAAGTGACAAAGGTTATCGACGAAAAGAATCCCGGTCTTGAAAACAAAAAAGAAACAGCCGAGGCGGTCGGTGTCGGTGCGATCGTTTTTTATTATCTGATGAATAACCGTATAAAGGATATAAGCTTCAGAATGGATGATGCGCTTTCGTTTGACGGAAACACAGGACCGTATGTGCAGTACACATATGCGCGTACCTGTTCACTGCTTGAAAAATCGGGTGAAATCCGCGGCGACAGGATAAAGATCACATCGCCGTATGAAGCGGAGCTTGCAAAGGAGCTTTCGCGGTTTTCCGAAACGGTGCTCCGTGCTGTTGCCGAATATGAGCCGTCTGTAATTACACGGTATATTCTCGCAGTCTCGACCGCATTCAATCGCTTCTATCATGAATGTCCCATTCTTTCGGCGGAAGATGAGGATGTAAGAAATACGAGAACTGCGCTTACAAAGGCAACAAATACCGTTCTTCACAGCGCACTGCCGCTCATATGCCTTAAAACGCCGGAAAAAATTTAACGAAGAAAAAACAAAAGGAGATTTCAGAGTATGTCAGGACACAGCAAATGGAAAAATATAATGCATAAAAAAGAAAAAACCGACGCACAAAGAGCGAAGGTTTTCACAAAAGTCGGTAAGGAAATATCGATCGCGGTAAGAGAAGGCGGAGCCGATCCCACTTCGAATACAAAGCTCCGTGACCTGATTGCAAAGGCAAAGAGCCTCAATGTGCCGAACGATAATATAAAGCGTATTATCGATAAGGCGGGCGCGGACGGAGTCGTGTACGAGGAATATACTTACGAAGGCTACGGTCCCGCGGGAGTTGCGGTCATTGTGACTACCGCAACCGATAAAAAAACAAGAACCGCAGGAAACGTCCGTCACTATTTCGATAAGTTCGGCGGGAATATGGGTGCGCAGGGATGCGTAAGTTTCATGTTCTCGGATAAGGGACTTATCGTGATAAACAACGAAGACGGCGACTATGACGAGGATAAGGTCATGGAGGATGCGCTTGAAGCGGGAGCAGCCGACTTTATTTCGGACGGCGATCTGTTTGAGATATATACCGAGCCGGAGGATCTTGACGCCGTCAAATCTGCCCTTGAGGGTAAATATACATTCGATTCCGCAGAGGTTACAAAGGTTCCCTCGTCCTATGTCACACTTGAAAACGAGGACGATATAAAGAATATGGAAAACCTGATCGAATCGCTTGAAGACGACGACGACGTTCAGGATGTTTATCATAACTGGGAAACAAACGACTGATAAAAAACATCGGTTTGCACATTCGCGCAAACCGATGTTTTTTCATTTTAAGTAGCTTTGTACGCCGTCGCAGACCGCCGACGCAAATTTCTTCTGCCATGTAGGATCAAGCATGTTTTTCAGATCGGCTTCGTTTGTCATGAATCCGACTTCAATAAGACATGCCGGCATTTTCGTCGCGGTTACCGCATACAGATCGGCTTCGTTTTTTATGATCGGAGCCTTGCCGAACCCCGATTCAATCGCGCCCGAAAGCTTTTCGGCAAGCCGTTTGTTGGAACTGCCGTTGTTGCCTTTGTTGTAATAGAGACGGGTTCCGCTTACCGAACTGTCGGTAAACGAGTTGCAGTGGATACTCAGGTACATGCCGTAGCCTTTGCGGTTGGCAAACTTTACGCGCTGTACGATGCCGCATTTTCCGTCATCGTCAAAACCGGCAGTCGGCTCTTCGCCGTCAGCCGCCCGCGCGAGGATCACATCAAAGCCGCGCGACCTTAAATCGTCGGCGATAAGCAGAACAATGGCATAGTTTATGTCCTTTTCGTATATCTCACTGCCGTCCTCTGCTTTGAACGGGGAGATCGCTCCGACATCCCCGACGCCGTGACCGGCGTCGAGGCATATGGTGATCGGCTCGTCCGGCTGACCGCCCGTGTTATTTGTGTTCTCCGTGTGTCCCGTACATGATGTCAGAACAAAGATCACGGAAAACAGCAGGGCAAGCAGTGCGGGGAGCTTTATGCTTTTTTGTCCTGAATTTTTGAAATCCTTCATAAATTGTCAGTCCTCGTAGATGTCCTTCCCGTTTGATTCCGTATATTTGTCAATAAGTTTGGAGAGTTCGGTCGGGTCGGTCCCTCTGAGGCTTGCAATGCAGTTTTCTATGTCGTAGTACGAACCTTCGAAATCGACAAATATGAAGTTTTCACCGAAGACCGGCGCATCGTTTGTGATCTTGTCGCTGATATCCGAGACGAAATTGTCAAGTATGATTCTGTCCTTTTTGTCTCTGCCGATCGATACCCAGAATTTTCTGGTTTCGTATCTGCCGAGTTCGGAGTCGAAAATATTCACCGATATGTTGACAAAAAGCATCTGATCGCCGAGTTCTTTGTCTATGATCTCATTTATCCGTCCGATTGTTTTGTCAAAATCGGTTGAGGAACGTGACGATACATAGCTCATCCATTTGCCGTAGGTCTTCGGCAGAACACCTCCGTTTATCGGGAATGTCACGCGGAGCAGCTTGTTGTTGAGGTAGACTCCGATCACAATGTTGAAACTCAGACTGTTTGTTGATTCGGTGTTTGTGCTTATAAGATAATCGTACCATTCGTTGTAGCTCAGACCTGCTACTTCTTCTCTGAGCGTGTTGTAAAAATCTTCGTAATCCTTTTCGGTGAGATCATACAGTCCGGACATGTAGGCACCTTCGATGTAGCCGATGTTTTTGTATTCGGGAAGAGCTGTAAATTCGCTTCTGTAATCATCGTTGTTGAAGCAGGCTTCGTTTATTCTGTTGTATTCGTCGATCTTCATCCGTACCATGCGGTAATGACTTCCGCTTGATGTGTTGATTGTCAGCTTGATTCTTACCGTGTCAGGCTGATATTCGAGACGTGATTCGTCGTTTTTGATCGAAGCGATGTTGTCTGCAAGCCGCTCGGATACAAGCTTCTTTATCTCGGGGTCGGTGATTTTGTATCCCGCCTGCTTTTTCTGCATGTATGCGATGTAGTCGATCGTACCGTAATATCTGTCAAATTCGTCGTTGACCAACTCAACGCTCTTTATCTCGTCGGCAGACGGAGAAAAAGAGAGCGCAATGTTTCTTGCGGCAAAGCCGCTGATGATGAGAAGTGCATTAAGTGCGGCAACTATAAACAGACAAGGAATTGCACGTGCAAGATTTTTGAATTTCTTTGTCGTTATAAGCTCATATGCGAAATAAACGATTATGGCAAAAGCGTATATGATCGCCGCAGTCACAATGATCGAACTGTCGAGACTGCCGATAGACGATATTATCAGAAATGCGGGGATTATGCATATGACCATTGTCACGGTGGAACGGTATACAGCCTGCAGAATACGGTTGGGAGCGGACATTGCCGCCGCTTCACTCTTCCTTCTGACAAAGAGCAGTGCCGCAAGGATGGCGTATATTACCGCAAGCAGCGTGGTGTAAATCAGCGCAACCGGGCTGAAAAAGAGATCAAGATAATCGGTGCTGTTGAATGTTACCGTTTTCAGAACGATATCGGTCAGAATGTTGTAGCCGAATCCGGACATCGGGAAAACATGCCCGGTTACAAGAATCGAAAGCGAAGATGCAACCGCTCTGTCGGAGAGGAAATAGAAGAATCTCGGAAGAAAGAGGATGAGTAACGTAAGGATCAGGTTCGTCATGACCGTTCCGGTAATCGACATTGCGAGTGCGGTAGCCGCGATGACAAGCAACGAGGCGACAAAGCATCCTATCGCATACTTTATAAGCTGGCTGTAAAGCGGGATGAAGTATTTGCCGAAGATGGTGTATACAAGCGAGCTTATGAGCGAAGTGGAGATAATTATTGCGGCAATCCAAGTGACTATCGCAAGGAAGAACGATATGAACAGGCAAAGGCGCGTGTGAGGAACCGAGTGCCAGAAATCGGAGGTGTTGCGTTTGTTGAGAAAACCGAACAGTGACAGCGTCATGATCGGCGCAATAAGTAGGAAAACGAGGAAGAGAATCGGATTCATTGTAAATGCGTTCGCCGTCACCTTTGTAATAGTCGAGATGCCGTTTATGTCGTATTTTGCCGAGTTTGTAAGTCTTATGATAAATGTTCCGATCGGATAGACGACCGAGACGAATGTCAGAACTATGAACGAAAGAATTCCTATAAGACA
>CALBLD010000348.1 GCA_937895775.1 uncultured Clostridia bacterium | reverse complement strand
TTCGAACATTCAAGTATAACTCTCAGATCGTCGCCTCTTGTCTGATAGTAGCCTGTTTCGTTCCTGCCGCCTGTGGGTTCGTCGAGAATGTAATTTACTTTTACATTTTCAAATACAGCCGTCGATGATTTGGACCAGAGTCCGAAGCCGCAACCGTAGTTGCCGCCGTCGCGCTCCATAAGCAGTGTGTCTCCCACATAAATCTTTATGTTGCCCTTGTTGTATCTGACTCTGACATCGACTTTGGAATTGGCATCGCCTGCCTTTACAATTTCAGTATCGCCTACTTTTGACCAGCCGCCCCATTTTTTGTCGTTGATCTCAACACCGACATTGCAACTTGCCATAAAGTCAACAAGATTGTATCTGTCGCCGTTCTCGTTTACGCTGAGATCGGCAAGTCTGTTGTCAACGCCGAAAAGGAAGCCGTGCTCTTTGCCGAGCGTCATCGTCGCACTGACCTCTACGTTGTCGGAATAGCCGAGCTGATAATAGCTGCCTGCCGAAGCGATGTTTGCGGTATTCGATCTTATATTGTTGCCGGTTTTTGTCCATTTGCCCATGACAGGTCCGACATAGCCGTTGTCAAGGCTGTTGTTCTCGTAATTATGACCGAGCGAGTACTTTGTCAGCGGGCTGTCCGATTCAAGATATCTTACCTCTGCCGCAAAGCCGGAAAGCTTTGTTGCATATCCGAGCTTGCCGTTGAAGTTCGTGACAGTGAATTCTTCCTGTCCCCATGCGTCGAAATCAACACCGTTTATCGCTGCTCTGACCTTAAGGGTTGTGCCTTCATAAGAACCGTAGAGCAGAATCGTGTACTCTTCATCGACGTTCGACTGCGAGATACCGTAATTTACCCTGCCGTTAAAGAAAACGCCCGAACCCCACCAGGGACCGAAGTAAAGCTGTTTTCCGCAGGGCTTCTCTTTGACGGCATCAGCCGAAGTTGCAACGGCAGGGTTAGCGTATGTAAGATATACGCATCCGGCTCCGTCGCCTCCGCCGAGAACAAGACCGATACAGCCGTTGTTCGCCGCATCCTGTACGACCTTGCCCGCATCGTTCAGCTTGTAGGTAACCTTACCTGCATTTTCCTTGAGCGTGCAGGTATAGGATATCGCAAAATACTTTTTGGATATTGTCCATTTTGACGGAACATACAGATCCCTCTTGCCCGCCGTATTGAAATCTTCGAGGGCGTAACCCGATGCGTCAACCGTTTCCCAAGGGGTTTCGGTTGCAAACACGGTCACCGGGAGGATCGCCACGATCATGACGATCGCAAGAATAAATGATAATGTCTTTTTCATCCGATTTGTTTTCCTTTCAATAATATAAGCGGCACCGAAGCTCACGAACCGCAGATTTTTTGTCATAATAATTATACATTACGATAAAGGCGTTTTCAAGCGGATATCGGAAATTTGGGCATTATTAAAAAATTTTCGGCAGAACACACAAAAACGGTGCAAAAATCGGTCATGATACAGCCGAAAACGCATTGCCGCAAGGCAAAATGCACAAATGTGAGTATCGGGCAGCAGGCGAAAGCCGACCCTTGCCGCGGCAGACGCGGCGATACATCAAAAAAACGGCAAAAAAACCGCAGTGATCGCCTGCGACCACTTGACAAACGGCTTTTTTTGTGATAATATACTAAGGTCGATCGCGTTATCGATGCGATCGGAGAAAAGAATACACGGAGGGATATCGAAGCGGTCATAACGAGGCGGTCTTGAAAATTTGCGAGCACAGCGGTCGCAAAAACCTTGAAAAGCCTTGCAACACCTGACTTTTTCGGCACTCCGACAGCAGCACAAAAGCACATTTCTAAAAGAATTTCTAAAACAATTGAATATCTGATGATTTCTGTCGAAAGACAGTTTCATATATGGAGAGGTATCGAAGCGGTCATAACGAGGCGGTCTTGAAAACCGTTTGGGGGCAACCCCACAAGGGTTCGAATCCCTTCCTCTCCGCCATAATGTGGACACAAAAAAGATGCGTCCACCAAAAAGCCCGATTTTATCGGGCTTTTTTGCTACCCAAACGGCGATTTGCCACTGCTCCAAAATGCAGATGCCAAATCGCCGTTTTCCCTTTGCGGATAGACTCAGACAAACGCAAAACAGAATAACGATACGCAGGCAGATAGAGAGAAAAACTCTATCTGCCTTTTTTATTACCCTCAAAAAAGGAGAAAACAGATATGCTACAGAA
>CALBLD010000347.1 GCA_937895775.1 uncultured Clostridia bacterium | reverse complement strand
CGAAATTCTTTCGGTCACTCTGCCATATTCGGGTGATCGGTACAACGAAAGCCTTTATATGCACATCATCCGTATACTTGAGGGAACAGACAGCTCGTCGCCAATCTACAAGGCGGCATCTGCATCAATAGCCGGATATATATCCCTACCCGGTTCTCCGTCCGATGTCGTAAAAAGCGTTGTCGGTACCATCGATGATCCGGGCAGCACTCAACGCAAAATCGCCTTTCCCGCAGAGGAGCCGTACAGTCTTGAATATTTTTTCTCACACATTCTGTGCATAAAGTTTTACCCCGACAGATTTGTCCTTTCTCCGACAGACTGCATCGGCAAGGTCAACGCACACATGGTAAGAAACGGAACCGTTTATGACATCATAATTCACCCCGGGAGCAAAAACGTGGTTACAATCGACGGTGTAAGAAGCAACGAATTTGTAAATAATTGCTTTTTTTACGATAAAAGCCGTCATTTGATTGAAATAACTGTTGCAAAAATTGAAAAACGGGTGTAAAATAAAGAAAAAAAGTCGGGAGGAACAGTGATAGAAAACATAGAAATATCAGACGGAATAAATCTCTGTTTTTCCCGCGACCGACGTTTCAGAACGGGTGCAATGGTTGTGCGCTTTCTGGCTCCGCTCGACATTGAAAGTGCATCGGCAATCACACTTCTTTTCAGAGTCCTTGCGCGCGGCTCGGCGTTATACCCCACAGCGGCAGACATCAGAAGAAAATGCGACATGCTGTGGGGTGCGACCCTTTATCAGATGTCGTCACCGATAGGGGAGATACAGAACATCGGTTTTACGGCAACATTTATAAACGAACGTTTTCTGCCGCCGGACGCAGATGTTTTTGGCGGGCTTTGCGGACTGATCCGTGATGTGATCTTCAATCCGCTGCTTCCCGACGGAGTTTTCAGCGAGGAATATGTTGAATCCGAACGTGAAAATCTGATCTCGGAACTTATGAACGAGGACGACAAATCAGAGCTTTGCAGATTCAAGATGGAAAGCAACATGTTTGAAGGAGAGAAATTCAACATATGTGCCGACGGCGAGGCTGACCGTCTGAAAAAGATAACCGCACAGTCACTCACCTCTTTCTACCGTTCGTTTATTCGGTATGCACCGATTGAGGTATGTCTTTTCGCCGACATCGGGCGTGATGACGCAATCGGGCATATGAAAGAGGTATTTGAAGGAAGCACACATGTCGGGCGTGATTTTCCGATTGCAGATGTCATACGGCATGCTCACGGGAAGTTGCGCGTTCTGTCCGAGAAGCGGGACATATTCCAATCGCGCATATGCATCGGATTCAGAACAGGCTGTGTTATCGGCGATCACGATTATCCCGCATTTGAACTTATGTGCGAACTTCTCGGCAGATCACCGACAAATCTGCTCTACACGAATCTTCGCGAAAGAAAACGGCTGTGCTATTCATGTTCGGTATCAACAGAGGTATTCAAAGGGTTGTTACGTGTAGAGTGCGGATGCGATCACAAAAAGGTCAGAGCGGCATACGAATCGGTTTTTGAGGTTATTGGCTCTGTTTCGTCCGCCCGTTTTTCGGAAGAATCTCTCGACGATGCAAAAAAATCGCTGATATCGGCTTACAGATCGATATCCGACGACCCGCTTTCGGACATTCTCATGAAATACCGTCAGTCGCTGAGCGGAGTGCAGACATCGCCCGAGGAGCTTATACGGGAAACCGAGCAGCTGACGTCGGCGGACATTGCCAAAGTTGCGGCAAAGCTTGAAGCGGACACGGCGTTTATACTCGGTCCCGGGGAAACAGGTACATAATGGATATCAATACAGAACACACATCCGCAAATCATCACATATCATACTTCGTCGCAGAGCACAAGAGCGGTCTGAAAATCATTTACTATCCGATCAAATGCAGTCAGACATGGGCAAATCTCAAGGTTGGCTTTGGCAGTATCGACAACCGTTTTTCTGCCGACGGCAGGGTGTTTTCACTACCCGACGGGACCGCTCATTTTCTTGAACACAAGATGTTTGATCGCGCGGACGGGAAAGATCTCGGAGCAATACTTGCGGCAAACGGAGCTGACGCAAACGCATACACCTCCGAGAGCGAGACGGTATACATGTTTTCATGCACCGAAAAATTCGAGGATTCTCTTGAAATATTTCTCGGATCGGTCACAACACCTTTTTTCACAAAAGAAACAGTACAGAAAGAGATGCCGATAATATCCGAAGAAATCGACATGTACCGTGACATCCCCGACAGCAGACTTCTCTCACGTCTTCTTCGCTCACTCTATCGGACGCACCCCGCACGCAACAATGTCGAGGGTAACAAAAAGTCAATAAAAGCCGTCACTCCCGAAATCCTTTATACCTCCGCAAACTATTTTTACACGCCGTCAAACATGGCGTTGTGCGTTGCCGGAAAAAGCGACTTCAAAAAGATATCCGACATATGCGACAGGGTATTCGGTACCGGACAGGCACACAGAGGGGTCTGCAAAAGGCTTCCCATTGAAGAACAGCCGACTGTTTTCCGCAGAAGCGTCACTCTTTACGACAACATCAGCTGTCCGAAAATCGCCATAGGAATAAAGATATCCGACATCCCGCAGGATGCCGGCGAAAGATTTCGCATGCGCATATATCTCCGGATGATAACGAGGATACTTTTCGGTCAGACATCTGTTTTTTCACTCTCGCTCTGTTCACGCAGAATAGCGGTATCGCCTCCCTGCACCGATGTCGTAACAGAAAAAGATATTGCATACATCCAGTTATCTGCCGATTGCAGAGATCCAAAGGCTTTTTCGTCCGAATTCTTTTCTTATGTAGATAAGACGCTTGAATCGGGCATACAGGAGGTTGAGGTTGAAGGGGGCAGGCGCGCAATGTACGGAGCGTTTCTCTCGGACAGCGACAGCAGCGAAGCAATGTCTGACATACTGCTCTCATATGCATTTGAGGGCGTCGATCCGACAGAAACGGTAGAATACATGCTCGGTATCACTCCGGAAAAGCTGTCCGAGGTGCTTAAATCAATATACACAAAAGACAAAATATCGGTAGTGACAATGCTTCCGAAAAAACAAGACGAAAGGAAAACAAAATGAAGCTTTTATCATTTTTCGCAGCGACGGCTGCAAGCACAACAAACCATATATCATTTCCCGGTCTCGGCATAGATGTAAAAGTCAACGAGACTGCATTCCGTATCCCCGGAACAAACATATCGGTGGCATGGTACGGTATTATAATCATGCTCGGTATAATAGTTGCGTTCACCTATCTTTACTTCATGGGAAAACGCTCGGGTCTTATCATGGACGATCTGCTTGACATTGCCATATTCACCGTGATTCCGGGCATAATAGGCGCAAGAATATACTATGTATTCTTCGACTGGCTGAAAAATCCCGGCAATTACAAAAGCTTTTACGACGTTATTTCGATCTGGAACGGCGGAATCGCAATATACGGAGCAATTATTTTCGGTGCGCTCGGCTGTGTGCTGACACTTCGCCACAAAAAAATACGGATACCGCTGTTTCTTGACTATCTTTGTCCTGCAGTCATGATTGCACAGTCGATAGGTCGCTGGGGCAATTTTGTCAACGGCGAGGCTTACGGTTCACAGACGAGTTCAAT
>CALBLD010000346.1 GCA_937895775.1 uncultured Clostridia bacterium | reverse complement strand
GAGTGCAGGTGACAGTGAGAGCCAGCTTTATCGGTCAATTTGTGATTATGTGCGAAAAAACAGCGAAAAAATGATACGCGTATCCGATGTCGCAAATCAGTTTTCGTATAACCCGGACTACTTGTGTCGTTTTTTCAAAAGATACTACAAGCCCGGAATAAAGCATTATATCGATAACATAAAAATCGAAAGAATAAAAAAAGAGCTTATATCGGAAAATTCAGATCTTAAAACTATTGCCTACAATAATTCATTTACCGATTATAAGTATTTTCTTAAATTTTTTAAATACCATGAAGGCGTCACGCCGAGCGAATTTCGCAATTCGTACTGCGATCAGAATATCAACAATAAATAGAAGAGACCGACAGACACTTTTTTGTGCTGTCGGTCTCATTGTTTTATCTGCTTATTTGATTACAAATGCAAACGGGAGTCTCCACGATGTATCGCTGTAATAGAACGTAACGCTGGGCATAACAAACTTATTTTCGTAATACATGCATGAAGATGAGCCACCGTCAAGATTTGCCGCATTTACGGCACCGTATTTCTGCATTATTCCGATAAGATCTGATGCAGAAGCACCGAGATGTCCGTTTGCTCCTCTTCCGTCCGTAACAAGGAGCATCAATGCTCCGTCACTTCTCTGTCCGATAACCGTTCGCGGATTGCATCCGCTGCCCGCACCGTTCATTTCGCGTGCCTGACCGTTTATAATAAGCTTTACAAAATGGTTGTTGATGTCGGATTTCTCCTCTTGGAATGTCGTTGCGTCCCGTATCTTGTACTTTTCGACGATATCCTCAACTTCCTTTTTGGTTTTGCCGTTTATATCTATTATCTGTAAAATATTTTCATCTGTAAGTCCGATCAGAACCATTCCGGGATATTTGTCCGGTTCGTTGAATAAAATCTTACCACCGCTTACAACAACGCCGAGCGGACGACCTCCCTTGTTTCCGGACGAGTAGTACATCCCGGCATTCACACCGCCTATCGCTCCGGCATTTTTTACGATTGTATCAAGTGTATCTCCGTATTCGCGCCATGGGTATATTGTTGCAAGACTGACTCTTGACGGATCCTTGATTATCAAAAGCGTTGCAAAAAACGTCCTTCCCGATATCTCATGCATTTCGATCTCTTCGGTTGGTTTTTCCCCCGTATCGCCCGGTTTAGTCGGGTCTTTTATACCTATTATATTGATAAGATCGGTATTGACATTTTCAGCCATATCCTTCATGGAAGTGCTGTCAACAATCTCCTGAATCTCGGCAGGACTCAGATACCACGAGGCAAGAAATTTCATCTGACCCGTTTCAAGAATTGTCGTGACGAATGTCGTTTTTGCCGCCGGTGAAATGTCGCTGCATATAAGCTTCATTGCGAAAAATAGTGTTGCAGCCAGTGCCAGAACTGTCACTAAAATAAAACTAAGAATGCCGAGAAAAATAAACAATATTCTTTTCAGAATCTTTTTTGTTTTTTTGTTCATGCTTTTCTCCTTTTCATTTCTTTGTTATTGCTCTTGAATCAACAACAAACCATTTGGGATTATCAACTCCGTCATCGGTATCATCGTACCTGATGATAAAAATTGTTTCACTCATTGTATCTTCCTTTATCTGACCTGTCCGCGTAAGCTTCATACGCTTTGTCAATGTTACATCGCAAGAAAAGAAATTTTCGTTATACTGCACGAAATTTGATACGCTTTCGTTCTTGAACGTCGGGTTCAGGAGAGTATGAGCGGCAGTAAATGTTATATCAACATTTTTTGTCCACTCATAATTCTTTTTATAAAGGTAAGAGTCTTTGATATAATATTTGGATATTGTAGCAAATCCGTGATCCTTGCCGCTGAGATCGTCAGTCATAAAGAGACTGTAGGTTTCAAGATATTTTAAAACATCTATCTGATCCGCAATATCATCGGGTATTTTATCTGTTTTTGCAAAGTCTGTCAGCGAAAAACTGCCGTCCTTGATGTTTACCTCAATCTCTTTTCCGAGATTGTTTGTAATTTTTATGTCCGGTTCTTCTTCGTCGGTCGCAAGGCAGGAAATATGATATTTCACAATCTGAGGAAGATCACCGATGTATTCTCTGACATACTCGAAATCTTCGATGTCGGTTTTTTCAAAGGAATCGGGGCTGATTTCTTTTCCGGATACGGAAAGCCTGAAATTTGACGGAATTGTTATATCGTATGATTTGAGCATAATGCTACTCAGATTTTTCTTGTCAACCGTGATGGATTTACCGTAGTCGTCCGATACAACAATGTCATTTATAGGCGAAAGGGATGAAATACTGTATATTGTATTTCCGTTGTTGTCAGACCTGCCGCTGACAGTGTTTCCGTCAATTGCAACGGTAAGAGCCGACGGGAGAGTCATGTTGCAGTTATAAACTATCGGTTCAATTGAATCAAATTTCCAGTCAAAACAGGTAAAAAGCAAGAGTTTTGTACGTTCGTTTGTGCCAATTATTTTCAGCTTCGCAATCTGTGTTTTTCCCGAAAAAATACCGTAGAATTTTGCATTCTCTTCAAATTCGCCGGACAAAGGCTTATAGGTCAGATCACCCGCTGCAACCGTTTCGATGTATGGTTTTACAAATGCGGAATCAACATCGAAATCTCCGTTGAAATCCTTCGGTTTTGTCAACAATTTTTCAATTGTATTGTTTTTTGCGGATTTTATAAACTCCGATATGCTTTTTTCAACTGTTTTCTCCGGTTGGGCAGCCTCGTATTCGGTTAAAAGAGACTTTACTTTTGAGAGAATAAGAGATGAACAGATAATAAGAACAAAGGCGTATAAAAAAATTGAGATAAAAAATATCAGTCGTTTTTTCATTTTGAATTTCCTTTTTATTATTTTTATATAATAGACGAGAGAAAACAGATTTGTGTGACAAAAAAATTTATTTTTTTTATTATAAT
>CALBLD010000345.1 GCA_937895775.1 uncultured Clostridia bacterium | reverse complement strand
CTGTCATATGTCGCTTTTTCACAGCGTGACACCGCAGCGGCACAATACGCTGACAAACGATTACGCTCCGCAGGTGCGTCCGATTGTCGGTCTTTTCGAGCAGGTTAACCGCTTCGGGGGAAAGACGGCAATCTTCTACGACTGGGAACAGCTGCGCGATCTGTCCCGCCCGGGTACGCTGGATTTCAGTTATATGGCGGCGGGAAGATCTGCGGAGGGTATGCACAAATCACTGAAGATGACCCTTCGTGAGATCTGCGGATACATACCGGAGGAATTGCCCGATTTTGTTTTCTTCTATATCGGTCTGCCCGACGAGTGCGGACACAAATACGGCTGGATGGGGAAGGAATATATCGATTCGCTGTATGAGGCAGTGGATGCCATGCAGAAGGTCATATCGGTTCTCCCGGATGAATACCGCGTAATTATAACGGCGGATCACGGCGGTCACGACCGCTGTCACGGAAGCGAAATGCCCGAGGACATGACCATTCCGATCCTGTTTCGCGGTCATGAATTTGAGGGCGGAAGACGGTTTGAGGATGTAAGTATTATGGATGTTGCGCCGACGGTGACAAAACTGCTCGGGATTCCCGCAGTCGGAGACTGGGAAGGGCATAGCGTGATATGACAAAGTCCGGAAGCAAGCGGACGGGTTTGCTGATCTTTCTGTGCTGTGCGGTCTATTTTACAAGCTATCTGACGCGGCATAATTATGCGGCGGCACTTGTGGAAATCGTGCGCGATATGAAAATCGACAAGGAAACCGGAAGCTGTGCGCTGACCGGGATGTTTGTCACCTACGGCGTCGGACAGCTTTTAAGCGGTTGGCTCGGGGATAGATTTTCCCCCCGGATTGTCATTGCGTTCGGCGTTTTTGCGACCTCGCTCTGCAATATCGGAATGGGATTTCTGTCCGACATTATCGGTATGACGGCATTGTGGTGCGTAAACGGCTTTGCACAGGCGATGCTCTGGCCGCCGCTTGTCCGTATAATGGCGGAAAATCTCGACGACAGGGACTACCGCAAGGCAAGCCTGCTTGTGTCGATTGCCGCTTCGGTCGGATCGATCGCCGTTTATCTGCTGGTGCCCGCATGCATAGCGGTGTCCGGCTGGAGGAGCGCGTTCTTCGTCCCCGCTCTGATCGGTGTATCTGTCGCTTTTGTGTGGATTTTTCTTGAAAGACGCTGTGAACTGCCGATGAAAACACAAAAAAGCGATAACGCACGGGTTGCGGACGGTCACGGGGTGCGTCATATCATACATGCGACCGGACTTGTTCCGATCATCCTCGGCATTGTGTTGCAGGGTATGCTGCGCGACGGCATCACGACATGGATGCCCGCATATATCGCGGATAATTACAGTTTCGGAACCGATATGTCAATCCTTACGACGGTCGTCCTTCCGATTTTCGGTATCGTAAGTATTTCCGCCGCATCTCTGCTGCAGAAAAAGGTCGGGAGCGATCTGACCGCTTCGACTCTGCTGTTCGGACTTGCCTGCCTGTCGGGAGTGATCCTGCGTCTGTTCGGTCAGACGGGAGCGGTCGTGTCGGTCGTCTGCATGATGCTGATAACAGGCTGTATGCACGGCATAAATATGCTGCTGATAAGCCGTCTTCCGGCATACTTTGCCGGATACGGGAGAGTTTCGACCATGTCGGGGGTTCTGAATGCCTTTACTTATGTGGGCAGTGCCCTCTCATCATACGGCTTTGCCGCCATTTCGGAGAGACGGGGCTGGGAATTCACGACAGGCATCTGGGCACTGATTGCGCTTTTCGGTACACTCTGTTGCGGTTCGGTCATAAGACGCTGGAATCGGTTTGCAAAAAAAGGGAAGTGAATCGGAGACAGCACCGTAAAATTTGCCTGTAATACAAAAGAATTTACGCCAAATCACCGGAAAAGTGATTTGGCGTAAAAATATGCTCCGAGGCGGTTGCATGTTCAATCAGTGTTTCCTTTCAAATCCGAGATAGCGTGTTCCGCGGAAGGACAGAATACCTTCGTCGCCTTCGATAAGCAAGCCGAACTCGCTTTCCGGTACGGCAAGCTCCATGCGATCTCCGCTCCGGACTTCAAATGTGATGTAATAAGAGTGGGTACTGTGGCAGTGACCGCTGCCGTGACGGTGGTAGGTTGCCGTTCTCTTGTCTGCGATCTTCGCTTCTACCGACAATCTCGGTGAGTTGTTGTTGCCGATCCATTGACCGATGCTCTTGACAAACACGAAAATAAATACCGCAATTACGAGAAAAAACACTATATAAAACATTATGTAAAACATTCCGAACATAATAACTCCGATCCGCAGGCGATGAAACCGATCCTGATTTGTCTGTGTGATTTTTATCGTATCGGAAATCAACAGACTGTCGCACACGGTCAGTATAACATAAAATCCCCGTTACGTAAAGGGAATCGGGGAAGAAAATATCCGACTGACAGCGGAGGCGAAAAAACACCCCGCAAGGATGGTGTTAAAAAAACACCCACAAGGGGTGTTTTCCGTGTTTTGGAGGCGCCACCCGGACGGCGACAAGTCGCCTATCGGAAAGTCCGATTCCGCCCTTACGGGTTCAAAACACAAAAAAACACCCACAAGGGGTGTTTTCCGTGTTTTGGAGGCGCCACCCGGAATCGGACCGGGGATAAAGGTTTTGCAGACCTCTGCCTTACCGCTTGGCTATGGCGCCATCCGCCGTCTTTCAGACGGCGTTTTATGAAAAAATCCACGGCTCAGTACGGCTTTCTCTTCCTGCGCCTTCGCCATGGACTTCCTTTTTTGGAGCGGATTACGGGGCTCGAACCCGCCACCTCCACCTTGGCAAGGTGGCGCTCTACCAAATGAGCTAAATCCGCGGATGCCGATATTTTACAACTTTCGGCGGGTTGTCGGACTCGTGTCCAAAGTCCTCATCAACCCCTCTCGGGATTGGTGCCTCCGGTCGGAATCGAACCAACGACACAGGGATTTTCAGTCCCTCGCTCTACCAACTGAGCTACAGAGGCAAATAGCGACCGACGCTTCTGCGTCGGTCGTTGGCGACCCGGATGGGGCTCGAACCCACGACTTCTAGCGTGACAGGCTAGCG
>CALBLD010000344.1 GCA_937895775.1 uncultured Clostridia bacterium | reverse complement strand
GACTGTTTTTGTTCATACGGTCCTGTGTCAGCGTCGCAACAAAAAGGTCGCGCACTCCCTCGCACATCTGCGTCACGAGGAGAGGCAGTTTTTTTCCGCGTTTTTCGCCGAGACGCTCAATTATTTGTTTATACTCGCGCTGACTGCGCAGAATGTCTGATAATTCGTTCATATATACAAAAATACCGATCGGACGGTTTTACCCCTGTCGGTTGAATCTGTTCATTGCTTCTTCAATCTGCCCGCTGATGACAAGTTCCGCAGCGTCTGCCGCGTGATCGAGCGCCGCAGACAGCTTTTCGAAATCTTCCTTCCCGTATCTGCCGAGCACCCAATCGGCAAGATCATAGTCGGGGTGGGGTTTATTGCCTGTACCGATCTTTATACGCGGGAACGAGTCGCACCCGAGCATCGCTATAATACTTTTCAGCCCGTTATGTCCACCCGCGCTTCCGCTTTTTCTTATCCTTATTCTCCCCACATCAAGCGAAATATCATCCGAAAACACGAGAACATGACTCGGATCCGTCTTGTAAAAATCGACAGCCTCTTTTACGGCAACACCCGAATTGTTCATAAAAGTCTGCGGTTTCATGAGCAACACGCCGATATTCGAAACGGCAGTTCTCACACACAGAGCGTGAAACTTTCCTTCGGTTATTTTTACATTGTGTTTTGCCGCAAACAGATCAAGCGCCATAAATCCGTTATTATGGCGCGTCTGTTCATATTGCGATCCGGGATTTCCGAGTCCGACCAGAATCCATCCAACGGGCGGCATCGGACCCGGACTTTTCTTTTCGATCTGCTTGAAAATGTCAAAAATATTACTCATTTTTTCTTGTTAAGCTCCCTGAAGCGATCCGCCCAGCCTTCTTTGTTTGTCTGTCGCTCACGTGCAATACCGAGTGCGCCGTCGGGCACATCTTTATTTATAGTGGAGCCCGCCGCCGTATATGCGCCCTTTCCGACCGTCACCGGGGCAACCAGATTGGTATTGCATCCAATAAACGCATCGTCGCCGATTCGGCAGCGTGCCTTCGAATAACCGTTATAATTACTTGTAACTGTGCCGCATCCGAAATTGACTCTTTCCCCGACATCCGAATCACCGATATATGTGAGATGGGAAGCGTGGCTGTCTTTGCCGATCGTCGAATTCTTTATCTCAACGAAATCGCCGACTTTTGCTCCTTCGCAAAGGTGAGAGTTCGGTCTGATATGGCTGAACGGTCCGATCTTTACGTTATCGTCAATGACGCTGTCGTACATCTGGGTCGCATTTACGGTGCAGTTATTCCCCACTTTGCTTCCGGACAGAACGCTGCACGGACCGATATCGCAGTTTTCGCCGATCTCGACATTTTTTCTGATCTCGGTATTGGGATGAAGAACGGTATTCTTTCCAATCTTTGCAAAAGGAGAGACGAGTACCCCGTCAAATGTCAGAAAACGGACGCCGTTCTCCATATGCATCATAATCGACCTTATATTGACTGTCGTGACGAGGTCATACCAGTCGGTAATATTTTTTACGTTTTTTATTTCAAGGTCACTGACGATACCCGCCCTGTTCAGGTCATAAAGACTTTCAAAACAAATACAGGTATCGGCGGGAAGACCGATACTGTCCAGAAAAACATTTATTTCATCTGCTTCAAACATCTATGCAATCTCCTCGATAATGATTCCGCATGCATGCGGGCATTTCATATTCTACACCAAAGCTCTCTTTTTTTCAAGTAAAAAGAAAGCAAATCGCTTTTCAAAAAGTTAATTATTTGTAAATATTCTTTTAAGCGATTGATTTTTACTCAATGTGTGTTATAATGAACTGGTGCTTAAAAGCCGTTAGTTTTCAAATTTATATGGAGGTATAAAGTTTATGGCAAAAAAATATTGCTACCTTTTTACTGAAGGTAATGCAAACATGCGTGAACTTCTCGGTGGCAAAGGTGCAAACCTCGCAGAGATGACAAACATCGGTCTCCCCGTTCCCCAGGGCTTTACAATTACAACGGAAGCCTGC
>CALBLD010000343.1 GCA_937895775.1 uncultured Clostridia bacterium | reverse complement strand
GAGTGCGGATTCAATTTCGTCAAGCAGACAAAACGGGGAAGGGTTGACCTTGAGTATTGCGAAGAATATACCGATAGCCACGAATACCTGTTCTCCGCCCGACAGAAGCTTCAGATTTTTGATGATCTTTCCGGGAGGCGCGACATTTATTTCTATACCGCTTGTCAGTACGTTTTCCGGGTCGGATAGAGAAAGCGATCCCGTACCGCCGCCAAACAACTCCGAAAAAACCTGTTTGAAATTTTCATTTATTTTTTCAAAGGTTTCGCTGAACTTCTGACACATCTCGGTTTCAAGTTTTGTAATTATATCGCTGAACTCTTTTTTTGATTTGTTAAGGTCGTTTAACTGAGACGAGAGAAATTCGAATCTTTCGCGGACCTTGGAATATTCCTCGATTGCATCAACGTTGACATTCCCGAGTTCACGAATTTTCGAACGAAGTTTGGACTGCTCTGCCACACGTTTCTGACGCGTTTCGTCTGTTACCGGCTCAAAATTCAATTTTACCGCATCGGCAAATGTAAGTTCATAATCTTCCCACAGCCTGTCCGTAAGTTTTGATTTTTCAGCCGATGTAGATTCAACCTTGGTTTTAAGCGTCGTATATCGTATAAACAGAGTCTCGCGTTCACGCGTTTTTTCGCGCATTGTCTGTCTCAAATCATTTATCTCTTTTTCGAGTTCAATTGATTTGTCCGACAGTTCGCGTTCGCCTTTCAGGGCGGAGTCGAGACGTTCCGACAGCGATTTTACCGAATTACGGTAGCTTGATGCCCTTTCAACGAGTGTTTGACGTCGCTCTGAATTGCTGTTGAGCTTTTGCATAACGGTTTCGTGATCTCTTTCAAGGTTGTGCAGCTCTTCGGTAAGTCTTTCGTGATTTTTTTGCGAAAGCTCGTATTCCTTGCGACAAAGTGTCATCGCGGTGAACGAATCGTTCTTCTCCGACACAAGCTCGCTGATCTTCCTGTCGAGCAATGTTAGCTCTCTGTTAAGTACTTCAAGACTTTCGCGAAGTATACCCTCGTTTGTTTTCAGTTTTTCGCAATCTGTTATAAGATTTTTGCGCTTTTCGGCTTTTTCATCCTCTTTGGCAAAAAGCTGTGTAAGCGAATTTTCGCATATTCTCCTGCGCTCTGTAAGTTCGGAGAGGCGGTTGTTCTGAAAAGAGAGAGCAGTCTGTTCGGAACGGTAAAGAGCCGAAAAAAGCGCAAATTCGTCATTCAGCCGATTTATTTCTTCGCCGTTTTCTTCGGTGTCGGCGGAATATTTGTCTATGTCGCTTTTAAGCTGTTCCGCTTTCTCTTCGCTTGCTTTTTTTGCTTTGATTATTTCTTCTATTTCAATTGAACGGGTAAGAATACCGCTGTCCCTTTTTGCCGATCCGCCTGTAAATGAACCGCCGGCACTTATAATCTGTCCGTCGAGAGTAACAATGCGAATGGAATATCCACTCTTTTTTGCGACATCCGAAGCGTGATCCAGATTGTCGAAAATCAGTGTTCTGCCAAGTAAATTTGAAATAACAGGGTAGAACTTTCTTTCGTATGTGCATAATTCGGAAGCAATGCCGATATAGCCTGCGGACTTGACAACATAATCATGGAGATTTATATTTGCCGGTTTCATCGATGTCAGAGGGTAAAATGTCGATCTTCCCGCGCCCTCTCGTTTCAGCAGAGCGATTGCCGCCTTGGCTGTCGATTCGTTTTCAACGACGATATTCTGAATGTTCGCACCGAGGGAAGTCTCAATTGCAATGCTGTATTTCCTGTCAACCTGAATGATCTGGGATACCGGTCCGTAAATGCCGGATATTTTACCCGAATCTGCCGCATCTGCGATAAACTTCACACTTCTTGAGTAGCCTTCGAAATGCTCCTCCATGCGCTTCAATGTTATCGCACGTTGATCCATGGCAGATATTTCCGCAAGCAGGGAAGTGTATTTTTCGCGCAGGCTTTTCAGCTTGTATTGACGCTCGTTACTTTTTTCCGCAAAAACATTTTTGCCGCGTTCGATTTCTGTCAGCTTGTTTTTGTACTGCTCAAGCGTTTTGTTTATTGAATCGATTTTTTTACCAGTCTCATCGATCGATTTCTCTATATCGGCAATATCGTCTTGTATGTCCGACTTCTTGGAACTCAGGGAACTTTGAGTTTCTTCTATGGCAGAGAGCTCAATCCTTGCGTCTGTATGTCTGCTCATAACAGAAGCGATTTTTTCGGAGGTTTCGTCGATTTTACGATGCTGATTTACAGCTTCGGCGCGTTCTTTTTCGAGGAGAGCAGAAATCTGTCGATAGCCATCTTCGGAATCAGCAACCTTTTTTTTCGAATTATGCTCATCGGTTTCGGCGGCAGTTATCTCGGATTTTTTGCTTGCTATGGCTTTTTCAAGCTGTTCAAAGTTTGATTTTATGTCAGTGTCAAGGATATCAAGGTGATCGATATCATTTTGCATGACCAATAGCTCGCTCTCCAGTTGATGCTTTTCTTCTGTAATCTCCCCCGCTTCCTTTATTGACATATTATAGGATAATTTGTTCTCATTCAGCAGCTCGCCGAGCCGTTCGACCCTTGTATCGTATGATGAAATGGCTTCATCAACAATTTCAAGCTCTCGTTCGGAGCTTTGATAATCATCTTCGATCTGTTTGCCTGTGTTATTGATTTTTTCAATATCAAACACAGAAACCGCAATATCCGCTTCTTTTTTCTTTTCATACAGATCAAGATATATGCGGGCTTTGGCGGCGTCCTTTTCAAGCGGTCCGATTCGTCCTTCAAGCTCGCTCACAATATCGGTTATACGGACAAGATTTTCATCTGCATCGGCAAGCCGCCTTTCCGCTTCCTGCTTTTTAAAGCGATACTTTGATATTCCGGCTGCTTCTTCAAAGATCAGACGACGTTCTTCGCTTTTTTGTGAAATTATTTCGGATACGCGTCCCTGCCCGACAATGGAGTATCCGGTTTTGCCGATTCCGGTGTTCATAAACATCTCGGTTATATCGCGCAGTCGTGATATTTTGTTGTTTATGAGATATTCGCTGTCGCCCGAACGATAATATCTTCTCGTTATCGTTATTTCATCAAAATCATTTTCGATTCTGTTTTCACCGGTGTTTTCAATTGTAAGTGATACTTCGGCAAAAGACATCGGCGATCTGCCGTTTGTTCCGCCGAAAATTACGTCTTCCATCTTGTTTCCGCGGATGTTCTTTGCAGAAAGATCTCCGAGAACCCAACGTATAGCGTCGGAAATATTCGATTTTCCACTGCCGTTGGGACCGACAATAACTGTCATTCCTTCGGAGAAGTTTATTTTTGTGCGGTCGGGAAATGATTTGAATCCGTGAAGTTCAAGTGATTTGAGACGCATTCATTTGTCCTTTCTGGTGCAGATGTGTCATATTATGCTGATTTTTGCTTCAAAATCGTCAAGTGCGTTGTCCTCTCTGAACAGAACTTTTTTTAGCCGATATTTTTTTTCGATAAAAAGCCTGTTTGAGCCGTTCTGACCGATTGCTTTCGAAATGTTGCCGACAGGGACATAAATAAGAGCCGTCATGCCGGAAATGTCACCGCAGCTGTCAAGCTTTTTGCAGATACGGCGTAAATATATCTCCGATAAACACATTTCTCCTATTGCAGGATGAAATGCACCGGCAATGATTCCTCCGCTTTCATGCAATGAATCGGTTTCGCACAATCCTATACGCAACAGTCTGACAGAGCGTTCAATAAATATTTCCGCAGCATCTGCGGCTCTTTTGACCGCATCGGAAAGAGTAAGCGGTTTGTACTGCCCGGCAAGCATGAGCTTTTCAAGTCCGGTAGAAGCAAATACCGCAGTGGGGTAGATTCGCGCTCCGACTGCTCCCATATCGGAAATGGCTTTTGCACAGTCTGTTTCATCATTGACTGTTGAAAAGGGAAGTCCTATCATCATCTGCCCGACAAAGTCAAACCCGTTTGAGACAATTTTGTCGGCAGCAATACGTGTCGCATCCGCTGTATGTCCCCTTGATGAGGCACTGAGAACTGTATCAGACATGCTCTGAACACCGAGTTCAATTGTTTTCATACCGTAGTTTTTTAAAATCGACAGTATTTCATCATCAATATAGTCGGGTCTTGTCGAGCAACGC
>CALBLD010000342.1 GCA_937895775.1 uncultured Clostridia bacterium | reverse complement strand
TATCATCCCGGATATGCCGCAAAGCATATGGAAATAGGTGCAGTGATTGCGGCGGCACCGGCGGCAAACGTCAGACGCGAAGTTCCGCTCCCCGGAGACATTGTGATTCTCCTCGGGGGTGCGACCGGACGCGACGGCTGCGGAGGGGCTACCGGCTCCTCAAAATCGCACACCGAAAAATCGCTTGAAACCTGCGGAGCGGAAGTTCAGAAAGGAAATGCGCCCGAAGAACGCAAGCTTCAGCGGCTTTTCCGCAATCCGGAGGCATGCCGCATGATAAAGCGGTGCAACGATTTCGGAGCGGGCGGCGTTTCTGTCGCCATCGGGGAGCTTGCCGACGGTCTTGAGATCGATCTCAATGCCGTTCCGAAAAAATACGAAGGTCTTGACGGAACCGAACTTGCGATAAGCGAAAGTCAGGAGCGCATGGCGGTAGTGGTTTCGCCCGAGGATGTCAAAGCATTTCTTGAAATTGCCGATTCCGAAAACCTCTCCGCAACTCCGGTCGCAACCGTCACCGACGACAAAAGGCTGATAATGAAGTGGAACGGCAGAGAAATCGTGAATGTCAGCCGTGAGTTTCTTGGTTCAAACGGTGCGCAAAAGCACATCGGAATAATTACCGATTCTCCCGCTCCGTTCGGCAAGGAAATCCCGGAATCGTTTACCGACGGATACACTTCCCTTGCGGCTGATCTTAACATCTGCTCAAAAAGAGGCTTATCCGAACGCTTCGACTCTACAATCGGAGCCGGAACGGTACTCATGCCGTTCGGTGGGAAATATCAGCTCACTCCGATCCAGGCAATGGTGCATAAGCTTCCGGTCGAAAAGGGTCACACCGACTGCTGTTCGCTCATGGCATACGGATACGACCCATACATTTCGGAAAAAAGTCCGTTTCACGGCGCATACCTCGCAGTGGTCGAATCGGTAAGCAAACTGATTGCGTCAGGTGCGGAGTTTAAGGACACATATCTGACCTTTCAGGAATATTTCATGCATCCGGGCAAGGACGGAAAACGCTGGGGCCAACCGCTCGCCGCGCTTCTCGGAGCATTCAAGGCGCAGACCGAGCTTCGCATCGGTGCCATCGGCGGCAAGGATTCAATGAGCGGCTCGTTTGAAAACATTGACGTTCCGCCCACACTTGTATCCTTTGCAGTTACAACTTCGCAAGCCGCGCGTATTCATTCGCCCGAGTTCAAGGGTGCGCATCACAAAAGTGTACTCATAAAGCCAAAATACGATCGGGACGGTCTGCCGATCACGAAATCGCTTATCGCTGTCTTTAACGCTGTCGGCAATCTCCTTACATCCGGAGCGGCTGTCTCCGCCTATGCCGTCGGCAGAGGCGGCATTGCCGAAGCGATAATGAAAATGTGCTTCGGGAACATGATCGGCTTCTGCTACTCCGACTGTCTGAACACGGATGAGATATTCGGCTGCAACTACGGTGCGTTTGTGCTTGAACTTGCCGACGGCATTTCGCTTCCCGACGGCTGTATACTCGTCGGAGAAACGGTTTCAGAACCCAAAATATCCCGCCGCGGAGAAAGCATCGGTCTTTCGGAACTTCTCGGCGACTACGAGGGCAGACTTGAGAAAGTATATCCGTGCAGGTCGGAAGTTCCTGACATCAAGGCGGAAAATCTCTCATACACAGCAGTAAACCGTGTCGCACCCTCTGTCAGATCGGCAAAGCCGCGTTTTCTGATTCCCGTTTTCCCGGGGACAAACTGCGAATACGATTCAGCCAAAGCGATAGAGGATGCGGGAGGTGTTGCCGAAATTTTCGTAATAAACAACCGAAATGCGGACAGCATCGGCAGAAGTATCGAAAGCTTTGCGTCAAGGCTTGGCGATTCGCAGATCGTCTTCATCCCCGGCGGATTTTCGGGCGGAGACGAACCTGACGGAAGCGGCAAATTCATTACCGCCTTCTTCCGCAATCCCGAGATAAAGGAAGGCGTTGCATCTCTGCTCGAACGCCGTGACGGACTGATGTGCGGAATATGCAACGGATTTCAGGCACTTATAAAGCTCGGACTTGTTCCGTACGGGAAGATAACCGACATAGACGAAAGCTGTCCGACGCTCACATACAACACGATCGCGCGGCATCAGTCAAAAATCGTCCGTACGCGCATAGTGTCAAACAAGTCGCCGTGGCTTTCGCTCACAAATCCGGGTGAAATTTACAGCGTTCCGATCTCGCACGGCGAAGGACGCTTTTTTGCCGACAGCGCACTGATCGCAAAACTTGCGGCAAACGGTCAGATCGCAACACAGTATGCCGATATGGACGGAAATGCCTCCGGTGACATCATGTTCAATCCGAACGGCTCGGCAGCCGCGATTGAGGGTATTACCTCTCCCGACGGACGTGTATTCGGAAAAATGGGACACAGCGAACGTATCGGAAGCAATCTGTACAAAAATGTCCCCGGCAACTACGACATAAGGATGTTTGAGGCGGCGGTCAGATATTTCGGATAAATGAAAAAGCAATTGCGGAAATCCGCAATTGCTTTTTTCATATCAGACTGTTCCGGTTATGACGAGCGTGGCTGTTCCCGGCACCGTCGTGACGCTTCCGTCCTCACCTTGGGTATAAGTTGCCGCAGGGACGGTTATCTGTCCGGGCAGGGTTGTGAACACTCCTGTCGTGGCGTCATAATTATAATTCGTGCCCGCAGTCCATGCCGTACCGTTGAAGCTGACGGTTATATTGTTGAGTCTCGGATTGAAGGTGTCGGTCAGCACCGCATTATCCGCCGCGGTCGCCGCGAGACTGCCTGTATTTTCTATCACAAAGGTATAGGTCAGCTGTCCGTTTTCCGAAACGGTAAGCGGGCTTAATGATTTGCTTATACCGAGTCTGACCTCGGGTCTTGCGGTCAGAATCGCTTCCGCCGTGACGGGTGCGGAAAGAGCGTCGCCCGTGACGGTCACCCTGTTCGTAATCGTTGCCGCTGCCGCAAGCGGAGCAAAGGAATTGACATCCGCTTCGTAAATTAGCATTGCATTGCCTCCCGCGGGAACCGAAACTCCGCTTATTACAAGCGGAGGTCCGGCTGTGACCCCGGGATTTGTCCGAAGTTCCCCGTTTACATAATATCTCAGAGAATCGGCTTTATATGCGAGAGGGTACAGGGTATTTTCGCCGAACAGGTACTCACCGAGGTTATCGGTGACCGTCAGACCCGTCAGTGCGGTCGTTCCGCTGTTTACAAGCGATATCACATAAGCAATATCGTCGCCGGATACATAGTCGTCGGTAACTGCTGTTTTTGTTACCGCAAGTGTTTCAAGCAGTTCCCCCTCTACGGTATTGGAATCTGTTGCAATACCGTTATACGAGAGGGTTGCGTAGTTTGTGAATTTTGCCATATATCATACTCCGTTTTTTTATTGGACGTCCCAATACATGATATGTAAAAAAGCCTCAACCTGCCAACCGAAAACCGCTTTTTACGGCAAAAGCCGCACTTTTTTCAAAGTGCGGCTTTTTTGTATATATTCATGCATTTACTGCAATCTTCATCTCGGATGATTTTTCGGCGGCGGCATTGACCTCCTCCGGGCTTCTGAATGTCGGAACACTTTCGCGCAGAGTCTGCTTTGCCAGTGCATCATCTCCGCTCATATAGGCGTTTCTGAGTGCGGCAAGCTTTTCATAAAGTTCGATCTGTCCTATCGGCTCGTCATGCTCGATAAAGATCAGGCTGTTATCGGTCTTACCGAGTTTTTCGGTATTTACAAGCAGCTCTTCATAAAGCTTTTCTCCCGGTCGCAGACCGATCTCTTCAATATCGATATCGCGGTAAGGCTCATACCCGCTCAGGCGGATCATATTTTCGGCAAGATCAAGTATCTTTACCGGCTTACCCATATCAAGTACAAACAGCTCTCCGTTTTCCGCCATTGCGCCCGACTGCAGGACAAGCTGACTTGCCTCGGGTATCGTCATAAAATACCGCACGATACGTTTATCGGTCAGTGTAACCGGACCGCCGTTCATAATCTGACTTCTGAACAGAGGAATCACCGACCCTGCACTTCCGAGCACATTTCCGAAGCGGGTCGAGCTGAAGGTCGTATACTCCGACACCGCACTGTACGACCGCACTATCATCTCGCACATTCTCTTTGTCGCACCCATCACATTAGTCGGATTGACCGCCTTATCGGTGGACACCATCATAAATCTCCGCACATGGTATTTTTCGGACAGTTCGACGGTATTCAGCGTTCCGAAAATATTATTTTCGATCGCCTCACAGCAGTTGTGCTCCATAAGAGGCACATGCTTGTGTGCCGCCGCATGCACTACGATATCAGGTCGATAGTTATCGAACACTCTTTCAAGCGCGTTGCGGTTACAGACCGAAAGGATTTCAACATGCAGATCAAGGCGGTCTTTATATGCCATCCTCAGTTCCTGCTGAACATTATATGCCCCGTTCTCGCAAACATCGAGGACAATGAGCTGTTTCGGAGACATTTTGGCAATCTGACGGCAAAGCTCACTGCCTATACTGCCGCCGCCTCCGGTAACAAGCACGACTTTATCTCTGTAATATGTACTTGTCTTTTCATCGGTCACAACCACGGGTCTTCTGAACAGAAGTTCTTCGATATCAAATTCGCGCAAATGACGTTTTGAACTGCCCGCCTGATGAATCACGGGGTAGTCGTAAACCTTCAGTTTGCATCCGAAGGCCTTATACTTCTTGTACAGTTCTTTCTTTTGGTCGGACGTCAGTTGAGGAAGTGCGAAAACAAATTCCTGAATCCGGTAATGATCGATGGCCCCGTTTGCAAGACTGCTTTCGGATATTACGGGTATATCCTGTATTCTGCGTCCGATCTTCAACGGATCAATATCAATAAAACATTTCGGAACATATGCCGATGCGGGATTTCCGAGCAGTTCGTCCGCAAGACTGACCCCGACTGTTCCCGCACCTACGATTGCGACGCTGATCTTGTTTGTTTTTTCACACCTGTTGAGTTCGACACGATTGCCGGCAAATATCTTGACAAGCAGATTCAGCATGCGTCCCCGTGCAGTATCCTTATTGCAACATTTATATGCATAACGGTATACCATACGGATAGACAGCGATCCGAGCAGTGAAAGACAGCTTATACACAATGCTTTGGCAAATGATATCTGTCCGACAGGCAACATACGCCCTATAGACCAGAAAAGCAGGAAAGCGATTCCGTCCGACATCAGAAGCCTTATATAGCTCTGTATTCCTCCGTACCGCCATACCTGTCGGTACACCTTCCAGACCGCGCGCATGGAAAAAATGCAACACGCCGACAGTGCCGAGTGAACGAGCGCATCTGCAAAGTCTATCCTGCCGCTGCCCTTATATATGACAAGAAGGAGCAGATCGACCGCCGCGCAGATCATCAGATCGTAGAATACAAGCAGCCAACTGTTATCTATATGTTTTTT
>CALBLD010000341.1 GCA_937895775.1 uncultured Clostridia bacterium | reverse complement strand
ATAATTATATTGTGCGTCGGGGTCAATGTCAACCTACTTTCACCGTCTTCGGGTCTACGCAAAAAAATCTGCCCTCTACCGCGCAAAAAAGTCATTCTACCGACGCAAAAACCGGGAGTAGGGTCGCATAGAGCGACTCTACTCCCAGTAGAATGTGTACATTTTTCAATGTTTTCGGGGCGTAATAATATGAAAACCGAAGAAAATTATAGCTTCAAGCGGTATTGCGAGCAAAAATATCTGCCAGACATTGTGGCTGAAAAACAGGAAGTAAAACATGGCGAGAATGCTTAACATCAGTGCCGAGACTATGTAGAAGTTGTGTCTTCCGTGATTCCACACCGAATTGAGTACAAGATAGGTGATGAGCGAAACGGGGAGCGCACACACGAATGTGTTCCAGACTATTTTCCCGCAGAGCCAGAGTATAACGAACACAAGTGTTGCAAGTGCAAATATTCCCATAACAGCAACCGCGGTTATCATCCTGTGGTTGACGATCGGCTTTTTCTCCTCCTCCGACGGTTTTGCGTTTTCGTGCGGAGTAATCAGATAATCGACGGTCACGCCGAAAAGATCGGCGATGTTCTTGAGCACCGATATATCGGGAACCGATTCGGCGCGTTCCCATTTCGATACCGATTTATCCGAATAATTTATTTTTTCGGCAAGCTCGGTCTGCTTCATCCCCGCGCCGGTGCGAAGCATAACGAGATTGCCCGCTATCGTTTTTTTCAGCTCTTCCACCGAAATCCCCCCGTTAAAAACATTTATTCAAGGTATTATAACACGCAAATGTTAACAAATCAAGCGTGCATTATCGCTCTTTTCATCATATCAGCCGTCATTTTTTCACCGCCTCAGATTTCTGCGCATGCGGTTGAGGTTTCTCTCAAAGCTTCCGCCCGATATGAGTCCGGCAAGCACATACTGCTCAAGCACCGGCGGTGGGCATGATGCAAACCCGAGGCAATCCGCCGCCCGATCGGCAAGAACTTCCGGAATTATCATGTAGCCGATGCGGATCGCCGGAGAAACGGTTTTCGAAAAGGTATTGATATACACGACCCTTTGCGGATCAAATGCGCAAAGCGTCTGCGCCGGTTTACAGAATCTGTAAAGCTCGGAGCCGAAATCGTCCTCTATTATAAGCCGACCTCCCGACTTTGCCCAGTCGAGATATAACTGTTTTTTCGCCGCCGATGCGCTTATTCCGCTCGGGAAGCTGAAATACGGAGTCACATGCAGAACATCGGCAGACAGATTTTCAAGTGCTTCGGTCTTTATACCGTCATCGCCCAGCTCCGCAGTGACATATCTGACCCGATGCATGAGATAGGTCTGTTCGATGGCGGCGTATGACGGTTTTTCAATCGCATACACCTTATCCTGCCCGATCATAAGAATCGCAAGATTATAGAGCGAACGCGCTCCCGACCCTATAATTATACGCTCGGGCGGCGCATAAATTGACCGCGCCCTTGCAAGATATTCGGATATTGCGACACGGAGCATATAAACTCCCGCGACATCCGACGGTTCAAGAATCCTGTCCCCGAGTTCGGACAGGGTCCGTCTTACTTCCTTTATGTATACGGACGGCGGGAACACGCACCGCGAATCGAGCAGTCTGCTCTCAAACGAGTCTGCCCCTTCGCGCGTCCCCACACGGGCATCGTCTGACGTTCCGGTTCCCGAAAAATTCAGTTCCGGACGGTATGCCGCAAAAAATCCGCACCGCAGGCTGTTTTTGATATATCCTTCATCGACAAGGAGTGCGAGCGCATGCTCGGCTGTAATTACACTTACGCCGAATCGGTCGGCAAGCACCCGCTTCGACGGTATTTTTTCACCGTAACGGTAGACACCCTTTACAATCTGATCCTTTACGTCATCATACATCTGCATATACAGCGGTTGTTTTTTCATCTGGTTATATTATTTTCTCCGATTTTGATGATTTAAATAATACCAATACTGTGCTAAAATAAGCGACATCGGCGATGTCTCGTTTGATTATACAACATCCGGGGTGAAAAATCAAGACTTCGGAGAGAAAGCACAGGTAGAATATAATGGAAATCGAAAACAGAAAAAAACTCAGAAAAACCATCGTGGCAATTGCGCTGACAGGTGTGCTTACCGCAATGAACGTCGCACTAAGCTCCTTCGGCGTACCGGTTCCGGGCGGACACCTTTATCTGAACGACGTCATAATATCCGCTGCGGCAATAATGCTGAATCCGGCATGCGCATTCGTTGTCGGCGGCATCGGTGCCTTTCTCGGCGACTATTTCTTTTACCCGGCACCCATGTTCGTCTCGCTCGCCGTACACGGATTGCAGGCGATCGTCATCTCGGTCTTTGCACGCAAGGTGTTCAGATCGAAACCGCGCGTCGGGGCGATAATCGGCGTATCGCTCGGTGCGGTCATCAACGTGATCGGCTATTCGCTCGGAAGAGCATTTATCTACTCGACCCCCGCATATGCCGTGACCAAACTGCCCTTTCAGATACTTCAGGCGGTCGTCGGCTCGCTGCTCGGCGTACTCCTCTGTTACAGATTCGGAATGAAAAAGCTTTGCGACAAACTTGTCGGATAATTTCTTCCGATACAACCGACATACCGACACCGACGGGACTTTTCCCCCTGTCGGTGTTCTTTTATCGAAAATTTGTCAAAAACCCTTGACAAAAAAGCAGATCGGTGATAATATATTGTAAACCTACCGTGCAGGTAGTTAATCAAAAGATACCGCTGAGGCAAAAACATGAAAGATTATTTTGAAAGGCTCGTCAGAGCAAATTTCCGTTTCGGTCGAATGTGATACTTCTTTTTTCTTTTCGGATATATTTCACAAAAAAACAGAAAGTAAAAAGGAGAAACAAAAATGAGCAATTACAAATTCGAAACACTTCAGATACATGCGGGACAGGAGACGCCGGACAGTGCGACAGGCGCACGTGCGGTTCCGATTTATGCGACAACCTCATATGTTTTTGACAATGCGGAGCATGCCGCCGACCGTTTCGGTCTGCGCGATGCCGGCAACATATACGGCAGGCTTACCAACCCGACCCAGGAAGCGTTTGAAAAACGGATCGCCGCGCTTGAGGGCGGCACGGCAGCACTTGCGGTTGCGTCGGGTGCCGCGGCGATAACATACACCCTTCAGGCACTTGCCGTAAAGGGCGAGCATATTGTCGCCCAGAAAACGGTATACGGCGGAACATACAATCTGCTTTCGCACACGCTTGCGCAGTTCGGCATTAGTTCGACCTTTGTCAATGCGCACGATCTTTCCGAGCTTGAAGCGGCGATCAGACCCGAAACCAAGGCGATCTATCTTGAAACGCTCGGAAATCCGAACAGCGACATCCCCGACATAGATGCGATATCCGAAATCGCGCACAGGCACGGTCTTCCGGTTGTCGTTGACAATACCTTCGGCACTCCATGCCTTATCAGACCGTTTGAGCACGGTGCGGACATAGTCGTCCATTCAGCCACCAAATTTATCGGCGGACACGGGGCCGCGCTCGGCGGAGTAATCGTCGATTCGGGAAAATTCGACTGGAAAAAGAGCGGCAGATACAAAAACATCTCGGAACCGAATCCGAGCTATCACGGCATTTCATTTGCCGACGCCGCGGGAAACACTGCGTTTGTTACCTACATCCGTGCGATTCTTCTGCGGGACGAGGGTGCAGCAATCTCTCCGTTTGCCGCATTTCTGCTTCTGCTCGGCACCGAAACACTGTCGCTGAGACTTGAACGCCATGCGGAAAACACGAAAAAGGTCGTCGAATATCTCGCGCACCATCCGAAGGTCGCAAAGGTGAACCATCCGTCGCTGCCCGATCACCCCGACCACGCACTCTACGAAAGATATTTCAAAAACGGTGGCGCAAGCATATTCACCTTCGAAATCAAAGGCGGCAGAGATGCGGCGTTCAGTTTTATAAATCACCTTGAGCTGTTTTCTCTTCTCGCAAACGTCGCGGACGTCAAATCGCTCGTGATTCATCCCGCTACCACGACTCACTCCCAGCTCTCGGACAGCGAGCTTGCCGAGCAGTCGATCACGCAGTCAACCATACGTCTGTCGATAGGCACCGAGCATATCGACGACATAATCGCCGACCTTGAAAAGGGATTTGCGGCAGTAGAGCTTTAAAAAACGATATCGGAGGGAAACATGATATCAACGCGCGGACGCTATTCGGTAAGAATCCTGCTCGATCTTGCCGAAAACAGCAAAAATTCTTCACTTGTTCCGATGAAGGACGTATCAAAAAGGCAATCGGTATCGCTGAAATACATCGAACGCATAATGCCCGCCCTTAAGGAGGGCGGGCTGGTCGAGAGCAACCCCGGGACAAACGGAGGATACAGACTTGCAAAAACGCCCGACAAAATAACCCTTTGGGACATCCTGATACTTGCCGAGGGCGAGCTTGCGCCTGTCAGCTGTCTCCAGAAGGGTGCGGCGGTATGCGACCGCGCGTCCGTATGTCCCACCCTTCCGGTATGGTCGGATTATTACAAACTGACGAAGAACTATTTTTCGTCGATCACTCTTGCCGATCTGATGAACGGATACGGCTTATCGCAGGCAGACGGAGGAAAGACCGATGGCAGGTAAGGCTCTTATCGCAATGAGCGGCGGGGGCGATTCAAGCGTCGCCGCCCTGCTCGTAAAAAACATGGGATACGACTGTATCGGCTGTACGATGCGTCTGTTCGACAAGGAAAAGGACACGCCGTCCGCCGACATCGCCGACGCGAAAAGTGTCGCCGACAGTCTGTCGATGCCCTTTTTTGTCCTTGATCTCAGGGAAGAATTCAGAAAAAACGTCATAGACAAATTTGTCGGCAATTATCTGTCGGGCATCACACCGAATCCCTGCGTCGAATGTAACAAATGCATGAAATTCGGCATCCTGTTTGAACGTGCCGCCGCCCTCGGATGCGACCGTGTCGCAACCGGGCATTACGCCCGCACCGAAAAACAGAACGGCAGATATATTCTGAAAAAAGCGGCGGATCCGTCAAAGGATCAGAGCTATGTGCTTTACAATCTGACGCAGGAACAGCTTGAGGTCGCACTCTTTCCGCTCGGCGGCATGACAAAGAGCGAAGCGCGGGAAAGAGCGGAGGAAAGCAGGTTCGTCAACGCCGCAAAGCATGACAGCCAGGACATCTGCTTTGTCCCGGACGGCAACTACGCCGCCCTTCTCGAACGCATTACCGGAAAACCCGAAGAAGGCGGCGACTTTGTCCTTGCGGACGGACGGGTGATCGGGCATCACAAGGGAATCTCTCATTACACGATCGGACAGCACAAAGGACTCGGCATAATATCCGAAGAGCCGCTGTACGTCGCCAAAATATCACCGTCGGACAGAGTAATTACTCTCTGCAAAAACAGCGAGCTGTTCGGCAGAGAGGCTCATGTCGAAAAGCTCAACTGGATCGCGGGCGATCCGCCCGGCGGAAGCTTTAAATGCAGTGTAAAAATACGCTATCGGCACAGAGAACAGCCGGCAACCGTGAAAATCGGAGATGACGGGACTGCCGATATACGGTTCGACAATCCCGAAAGAGCGATAACTCCCGGGCAGTCAGCCGTATTTTACGACGGCGACACCGTTCTCGGCGGCGGAGTCATCGTCTGACAGGTACATACAAAACCCGCATCACGCCACGAAAAGTGGAGGGGTGCGGGTTTTTGTTTTCAGTTTGCTTTTTCGGTAGTATATTCGAGCGGGATACCGTAGGTCTCCTCGTATATTCTCTTCCACTCACGATAATTTTCGTCAAGCATTTCCTTTGTGTTCTGTCTTACCGTTTTGGTCGGATCGGGCAGAATCGGCTTGCTTATGTGGATCGTGTATTCCTGTATCGGGAATCCGTCGTCGCCGATCAGATCGCTGTCCTCCATTGTGATAAAGCAGGGGATGACAGGCGTTTTGTTCTTTGCCGCGAAGAAAAAGGCTCCGTCCTTGAGCGGTTTCGGCTTGCGGTAGTTCCACCACATGCTCTGCTCGGGGTAAACAAGAATAAAATCGCCTTTACCAAGCAGATGATCGACCGCCCTTACAAACTCCATCCTTGTCTGAAGATTTGACGAAAGCGGCAGAGTGTAAAAATGACGCATCAGAAATCCGAAGAATCCGGGAAAAGAGGTGTAATTACCCTCTCTTATCACGCGGAAAAGTCTTTTTCCGCGCTTGTTCCCGCTGGTAAACGCAAGCTGCATCGCAAAGCTGTCCATTGCGTTGAAATGATTGCAGGTAAGCACCGCTCCGCTGTCAACAGACGCGATATTTTCGCTTCCCTTTATCTCCTTCACGATCAGCTGACGATTTTTTATTATTGAGTTCAGATAGCGTTTTGCCACCACATACGAAAATTTTGCGCAGAAGCGGGTTCTGAGTTTTCTCTGTATATAGTCAACCTCTCCCGGCTGTATAATTCTTCCGGGAGGATCGTTTTCCACATCCTCGTCAAACCGTCCCTCGTACTCGTAAAGATCGATCTTTTCAAGTATCTGCTGTCTGTCTGCCGAGCAGTTCATTCTTCTGACTCTCGCAAGATAGTTGTCGTCACGGCGGGTCTCGTTTATCGCGGTCTGCAACAAACGATCGCCCGATCTGATGTCGCTTTCCCTCATCTCGTCGGTATAAGAATCGAAAATGGCTTTTATATCGGCATACACCTCTGTTTTTCGGGCATAATCCCAGAAGTATTCTTCATATCTTACGCCCGAAAAATGCCACGGCTTCGAAACCATGATATAGTGCAGTATTCTGATGTCTTCGTCCCTGCAGGGAATCTTTCCGAAAACCTCGGTATTCCAGCCGTCGGGCAGGAATTTTACGTGATCCTTGCAGATTATATTGAGATAATCCTCGTCCTGGGTTACCACAAAATCGTAAACCGAAAGCAGCTTTGCAAACTGCGAAAGCACGCTGTTTTCACGCATCGCCCTGCAATTGAGCAGAAGCACACCCGCATTGAAAAAGCGGTTTCTGTCTATTCCGAGACATTTTTCCACATAACTGCCGTATTCATCGACCTGCATCATGACCTGTTCATGGCAGGCACCGAGATAGCAGTCGCCGAGTTCGGTCATGAAAAGCTCGGACAGATCGCCGACGACCACCGTATCGCTGTCGATATAGATCGCCTTGTCAAACTGCGGAAACATATCCGCTATAAAGAAGCGGAAATATGTCGTTTTTGTATAATAATCGCGTATCGGAAGTCTTCCGTCTATCGCTTCGAGATGTTCGGTCACATCATCAAAGAAAATTCTGACATTGTCTCTTTCAAGCGCGTGTACAATGCGCTCTTCCTCCGGAGCTGTTCCGGTATGAAGCACATGAAACTCGTAATTAAAGTCATTTGAGGCATTTTCAATTGCGGAAACGACCGAAACGGTCATAAATTTCAGAAAATTTTTATCGCAGGCATAGAACACCGGTATAACCGGTCTGCTTGTTTGTGC
>CALBLD010000340.1 GCA_937895775.1 uncultured Clostridia bacterium | reverse complement strand
CCCGGAAAAGGGAAAATCCGAGTATAAATTCAGAAATACGGTTTTCCGCACCGGGGATAAAGTAATGCAGATAAAAAACGATTACGATATAGTTTGGATGCGGGGCAGTGAAGAGGGTGCCGGAATATTCAACGGTGATATAGGAATAATCGACAGGATAAGCTATAATGAAGAGAAAATGTATGTTCTGTTCGATGACCGCCTCGCCGAGTACGGTTTCTCCGACCTGGAAGAGCTTGAACACGCATATGCGATAACCGTTCATAAAAGTCAGGGCAGTGAATATCCGGTCGTGGTTATACCTATGTATAATTATACTCCCAAGCTGCTTACAAGGAATCTTCTTTATACTGCGGTTACACGTGCACAAAAAATGGTCGTGCTTGTCGGCAGACCGGAGGTCGTTCAGGGAATGGTTGAAAATAAACGAACGGTAAACAGATATACCGGTTTGAGATATCTGCTCAGAAAAAATGATTTTTCGTCTGAATCTGATAGCTGATCTGCTGTGGCCGCCGATATGTATGTCGTGCGGGTGTATAATCCCGATCGATTACAGTCGTGATATGGCTCTTTGTGATAAATGTTCTGCAAAATTTTCGGTTGAATTGCAGTCGCTCTGTCCGAAATGCGGAAAGCAACATGTAAAATGCAGATGCAGACCACACAATCTTTCGGGAAATGTTTCCGGTTGCATACATGTGTCAAGATATACTCCGTGGGAAAGCGTCACAAATAACCTGATACTGCGTGCCAAAGATAATAATTATAAATATCTTTACGAGCTTATGGCAAACGAATCGGCGAAGGCTGTGAAAAAGCGCGTACCCGATTACAGACATGCGGTAATAACCTATATGCCGCGCGAGAAATCCAAAATACGAAAATCGGGTGTCGATCAGTCAAAGAATGTAGCAAAGCTCTTTGCGAAGAAGCTTTCTCTTGATTTCGTAAAAGCGATCCGCCGTATTCATGCCAAAGAGCAGAAAGGTCTTTCCTCAAAAGAGAGACTTGAAAACGCTTTTTCTGCGTATAGGCTGAATAAGAAGGCAATCCCGTCGGTTGCAGGGAAAACGGTGATCGTTTATGACGACGTTCTGACGACGGGCGCAACCATGTCGGCAGGCGTTGACATACTGTTCAGAGCGGGTGCCGCGAGGGTGTTTGTGCTTGCGTTTGCAATGAGATATAATGACAGAATGAAACCGACGGGTGATGTGGACGTCGATATCTCTGATTATGATGCGTCGGATGAGTTCGAATAAAAACGTAAATAATTGCGGAAGGGAATGACCCTTCCGCAATTATTGCTTGTAAACTGTTTCGTTTATGACTTTGTCAATTGTTTCGTCAAAATCACTGCTTTCCCATTCTCCGTAATCTCCGGTGTATATAAGTTTCGGCTTTTCTTTTATACGGAAAAAAAGAACCCCGATCTCCTGACGTGTGCAAAGATAGATAAGCGTGTTTCCGCCGAGCGCACCCTGATCGCTGTCAACTACCTCAATACGATAGCGTCCGCCGGGCAGGTCACGGCTTTTTACAACTGTGCGTATGTCGGCTAAAGCACTGCCTATGACAAGTGAAGCCAAAATCGGTAGGACGGAGATGGCAGAAACGGTAAGCATGATCGCTTTTAAAATTTGCGGTCGTCCGCAAACAACCGATATGACCGCCGAACAAATGACGGTTGCCGTAAGGCATACCGCTTCTGCGGAAATGCCGCTTTTTTGATAAAGTGACAATGAATATATGACAGACAGAGGTGTGAGCAAAACCGAAAGCTGACCGCTCACTCTTCCGATGTTTCTTTCTGATGCCCCGAGCCCGACGATCAGTGTCGATGCGGAAAAGACCGCTATGACAAAAGTCAGTCCGTAAGTGCGGATACATTCGACCCTGTAGCCGAGCAGAAAAACCGTAATGCGTAAAAGCGGCGGAAAAGTCATGAGCAAAGACAGAATGACGGTCATAAAGGTGTACGCACGTTTCAACAGAAAAGGTCACTCCTTTCCGCAAAGCTTTGCATACAGTCGGGACAGATATGCGGATAAAATGCATAGAAGCGCGGTAAGAAGGTATCCGTTGCCTTTGAAGATCAGCAGATATCGCAATGTCTGCAGTATTTCGTTCGGATTAAAATTTTTCAGTACAATGAAAAGCACGGGATCATAGTGAAATGTCGTCCATATGAAGGCACATGCCGAAATAAAAAGCGTTATGAGCATGGAGCATACCGAAAAAACGGTTCGGTTTTTGTATAACCTTATAAAGAACCAGTTTGTCAGAGAAAGCATAAATCCGGTTGCCGGAACAACCAGCGTGTTCGCCCAGAATCCGTTTGCCAGTCCTGTCGGAGTCGATGCCTCAAGCGAGACTCCGACAGTGATTGCCGCAAACGATATCCAGAGCAGAACGGCTTGCAGAACGGCAGCCCACCGTTCGGATATTCTGCTCAGTTTTTTCGGTTTGTATTCGGTTGTAACCTGCACCGGAGTTGTTTTCATCTTTTCAAAAAGCTCTCTGCATGCCGCGCAGTGCTCAATGTGCGTTTTTACTGCGTCGGCACTTTCCTTGCTGCAACAACCGTCGATGTAAAGAGGGATAAGATCCCCGATGATAGAGCAATCCATTTTGTTACCTCATTCTTTCGGATAATTTTTGTTTTGCACGGTAAAATGTCACCCGTGCCCAGCTTTCGCTTTTTCCGAACATCTTGCTGATATCACTCAGCGAAAGTCCGGCGAATACCGCAAGCATGAAAACCTCTTTGTACGGCTCTTCAAGCTCGTGTAAATGCACCAGTGCCTTCTTTGAGAGAATACCCGTGATTACAGTGTCCTCGGTGTTGTCGGAAGCCGTAATCGATTCCTCTTCGTCGATCGGAACCGAATGTTTTTCACGGCTGTAATACGAGTAACAGGTGTTTCGTGCGATCGTGCATAGCCACGACGGAGCTTTCTCAGGTTCACGAAGTGAGCTGATATTCATGTATGCACGGTAAAAAGTTTCCTGCGTAAGTTCTTCCGAAATGGAGTCGTTGTGCGTCAGCTTTCGCAGATATTTGTAAATGAAGTCGCGGTTTTCGATATAAATTCTCTCAAAGTCAGGCACATTTTCGCCTCCCTTCACCTGTAAGACTGCATAATTCCGAAATCGTTACAGAAATTGTCATGAATATGTGTGTATTTTACCATAATGTGAAGAAAAAAGCAAGCGTAAAGCCGCACGCCGGTTCCGGACGGCGTGATGACCGAGACAAAAGAGATGATAAGGGCGGAACCCTCTCTTTGAAGCACACGTATTCTTTGTACTGCTGATGATATCTGCCGCCGTCGGTACGGAAAAGATACAGAAATTAAGACAGCGCGCCCTGCGTGGGATTTTCATCCCGCACAAGGCGCACTGCTTGTGCTATGTCACTTTTTTATTCCCACTCGATCGTTCCGGTGGGCTTGGGTGTCAGATCATAGAGAACACGGTTTACACCTTCGACCTCGTGCGTGATTCTTTCGGTGATCCGGCAAAGGAGTGCGAAGGGAACATCTTCGACGGTTGCGGTCATTGCGTCGATCGTGTTTACCGCACGGATTATCACGGGATAGGCAAAGGTGCGTGCGCCGTTCGATATTCCGACCGATTTCATGTCCGGAACAACGGTAAAGTACTGCCATACCTTGCCCGCAAGTCCTGCCTTGGCAAATTCCTCACGCAGTATTGCGTCCGATTCCCGTACCGCTTCAAGACGGTCGCGCGTGATCGCACCGAGACAGCGTACTCCGAGACCCGGTCCGGGGAACGGTTGACGGTTGACCATTGAGTCGGGAAGACCGAGATACTTCCCGACAACGCGTACCTCGTCCTTGAACAGGAATTTCAGCGGCTCGACAAGGCTGAATTTAAGATCGTCGGGAAGACCGCCGACATTGTGGTGCGCCTTTACGGGACCCGATTCGAGAATGTCGGGATAGATCGTACCCTGTGCAAGGAAGTCGATTCCGTCAAGCTTGCGTGCTTCTTCCTCAAATACGCGGATGAATTCCGCACCGATTATTTTGCGCTTTTTCTCGGGTTCGGAGACTCCCGCAAGCTTGTTCAGAAAGCGTTCGGAGGCGTCTACATAAATAAGATTCGCATCCATCTGATTTCTGAATACTTCAATGACCTGCTCCGGCTCGCCCTTGCGGAGCAACCCGTGGTTGACGTGTACGCATACGAGCTGTTTGCCGATGGCTTTGATGAGAAGAGCGGCAACTACCGATGAATCGACACCGCCCGACAGTGCGAGAAGCACCTTTTTGTCACCTATCTGAGTACGAAGCTCGCCGATCTGTCCGGCAATAAACTCTTCTGCCAGCTCCTTGTTGTTGATCCGTTTCATTGTTTCCGGACGCACATTGTTCTGCATTTTTTGTTCCTCCGTTGTTTTTTTTATTTCAGACTGATTTCAGTATTCCGTTTTCGGGTTTGATTTCCGCCATATACGCTCTGCGTGTGTCATCGTCAGAAGCGGGAGCTCCCGCAACGCGTGCATGGTAGAACATGTAGTAGTGACCGTTTTCGATGAGAACGCTGTTGTGCCCCGTTCCTTCCTCGCCGTTCCCTTTGCGCTTGAACGGGCAATAGGTGTTCTCATCCGGATATTTCCTGAAAGTAAGGCTTGTAAGATCGTCGGTATCGCCGTATGCAACCGAATAGCCGATAAAATAATTTTCATTCATGTAGCAGTTGCCCGAGTACATGATGTAATGATAATTGCCGTCTCTGAAATAGAAGCCGCCTTCAATGGTGTGCCAGTGCTGACCCTTGAAGAATCTGTCACGCATGAAAATTTCTTCGTCGAGCGTCGCGCGGACTGCTACCTTCGGGTCGTTTGCGGTTTGTGTCGGAGAGATCATCTTGTCGATTACGATAAGCGTTCCGGCACGTTCCGCCTGATAATCGTTGATGCTGTAAATTATGTACAGCCCCTCGCTGTTCTTTATGACATGCGGATCGATTGAAAACGGAACGGTAAGATTGCCGAGCAGAATAAATTCGCCGTCGGGACGATCGCATACCGCCACACGGATCTGCTCCTTGTGAACATCAACCTCATCCTTTTCCATTGACGAGTAGTACATGTAGAAAAGCGAACCGTATTTTATAACCGAAGGAGCCCAGTATTCCTTTTCGCGCTCGCTTTTTCTGCAGAGTCCGCTGTATTTCCAGTCAATCATGTTGTCGCTGATGTAGAGCTGTATTCCGTCCGCCCCGGTGGAATACATGTAATATCTGCCGCCGTCCGATATCACATACGGATCGGGCTGTGAAAGATCTTTTCTGTCGATGTTAAGCTTCATATCGTTTGTTTGCTCCCGATAAATCTGTTTTGCATTGTTACCTCTGTCGATTATATCATATTTTTTGAAATAATTCAATAGAAATGCCATTTTTTCGTCAGAATACTTGACAATCCGCCTGCATACCATAAAACAAAAGACAGTGAAAGGAGATATACGGTTGAAAAATCCGATAACGGGCAGATTTGCTTTCGAATACCGCAGATTTGCGGCGACCGTTATGAAGAAGGCGGCGTATTTTTTCAGACAGTCGGCACCTGTTTTTCTCGCACTCGCACTGGTGTTTGTGTGGTCGGCTGTTGTGTATAAAAAGTCGGCACCGAAAGCATCCGCAGCGGCTGTCAAAATGGCAAGAGGCGAGATTGTAAGAGCGATAACCGAGAGCGCAACCGAGGCGATAGCTTCGCTTGACAGTACCGATTTCAACAGAATCAGCTATGGTGAGGACCGCACGATAGCGGCGGTCTCAGCCGATACGGTATCTGTGAAAATTTCCGGCCGCAAGGGTCTCTATGCGGTAAACGAAACGGTGAAAAAACTCGGAAATATATATGTGAGTCTGCCGATCGGCACGCTTGTCGGAGGTGATTATATGTCGGGAAGAGGCTTCCGACTCAGATTCCGTACCGAGTCGTACGTCTGCTTTACAACAGATGTAAGCAGCGAGCTGTGCGAGGCGGGAATCAATCAAATAAGCCACAAAATAGTCATGACGGTCATCGCCGATGTGACGCTTGTGTGCATGGGTTATAACGCAAACTTCATTGAATCTGTAAAAATACCGCTTTCCGAATCGGTAATAATAGGGAAAATCCCCGGCGGGATTATTGTGGAAAAATAAATTTCATATGACCGTTCCGCCGTTTACCCCG